>CAMLER010000648.1 GCA_946478915.1 uncultured Chryseolinea sp. | reverse complement strand
CACGCCGGCCACTTCCTCGGCCCCGCGGTCTCCCGCCTCGTCGTCTGGGAGCAGACTATGTATACCAGGGTAACGGACTCACGCTTACTAATAGCGGTACGCAACTCGATTTCACTTATGACGCGAATATGATCGTATCTTGGGAAGATTATGACAATGATGGTGACCAGGATCTAATTGCACTCGGAGGATATGATCGTGTAAATAAAATATATGAGAATGGAGGGGGCGGCGTTCTTACAACAAACATCAGCACGGGGCTTTCTGTATCATTGGACGACTACCAAACCATATCATGGTTCGACTATGATAACGATGGTTTCCGCGATGCAATTGCCTTTGGATCTACGCATAAGATTTTCAAGAATGCGGGGAACACAAACAAATGGATAAAAGTGCGGCTTGCCGGATTCGCATCCAATAGCAAAGGTCTCGGTGCAACGATTTTTATTAAGGCTGCTGGTACATGGCAACGACGTGACATTATTACTAACCACAGCTATCAGGTTCAACAAGGATATGAGAGTATTTTTGGGTTAAGAAACTCTGGATCTGTTGATAGTATAAAGGTTCTATGGCCATCAGGCGCTATCCAAACACTGCTTCATATTCCATCGAATCAGACCATCACTATTGATGAGCGTGATGCACAACTCAAACCCTTCTTCAAACCATCCAATTTGAGAGGTAAATTAATTCCGTCATCTTCACTTGAGCTGAGATGGCAAGATAATTCCTCAGATGAAGACGGATTCATTATTCAACAATCTGTTGACGGGGTTAATTTCAGCGATATTGCTAACGTAGAGGCTGGTGTACAAACTTACAAAGTTTCAGGCCTTATTCAAGGTTCTACCTATTACTTCAAAGTTGTTGGTGTTATCGGAGGGATTCGTTCCGCGCCGACAAACGTTTACCAAGAAAAAATGCGATACTTTCAACAGGTTGACGTAAAAGATTTGACTACTAATAATTTTGAAAGCTCGGGCGTTGCTTGGTCGGATTTTAATGGCGACGGATACCAGGATCTTTTTGTTAACGGAAGGTCTTTTGAAGGGGATTTCTTGTATAGAAATATGGGTAATGGAAATCTCATCAAGCATATGCCACTCCCTTCCAACATTTTCAATAACTCCAGGTCTGGCGCGTGGGGAGACTTTGACAATGACGGCAATCAGGACCTTTATGTAGCTGTCGGCGGAAATTACATAGCATCTGATGAAGCCATGGTCGACAAGATGTACAAGAATAACGGAAACGACAGTTTTACCCAGATCTATAATACTGTGACGAACAACACCATTGGTACTCATAGCGGGGCATGGGGAGACCTGAATGCTGATGGTTTCCTCGATCTGACAATCGCGACCGATCACCGAATGTTTAAGTTTATAAACTCGGGTGGCAATTCATTTTCAACAGCCATCCCGTTGACCGAATATGGAAATTCGGGTCTGCTTGTCCTGACTGACTATGATAATGATAATGACTTGGATATAATACAGACGGCAGGATTCTATCCACTGCAGATACTAATGAACGACGATGGAAAATTTGACAAAACTTCAATCCTCAGTTACGATTATGTCAGTGGATTCGCGGTCGAAGATTTTGACCATGATGGTGATTTCGACATTCTTACCGTTGGCAGTCAAGGCGCCGATTTTTACTTCATGGATGCCGTCACCAAGACGTATAGTAAACAACGTTTCGCTCAAAGCAGCGATGAATACACTGCCTGCTTGGTCGGCGATTACGACAACAATGGTTTTCAGGATATCATTCTTATCAAGAAGGTAAACGAGAATGAGTTTTATTTAAATGATGGCACCACATACCTGCGCCAAAACGGGGAGGATTTTGAGACGTTGAACAATGCAATCTCACTGTGTCACGCCGACTATGATAGAAATGGTACTCTCGATCTTGTATTTTCTTCTGATACAGGACAAGGACGTCATTTGTTCAGCGGCTTACCTACACGCAATAACTGGATACGAGCTAAGTTGATAGGTCACGAATCAAACCGTGACGGGATCGGAGCAAAGATCAAACTGATAAACCGAGGTAGTGTTCAAATCCGCGAGATCCGTTCTACATCGGGAAGTTATTCGTCGAATGAACAGATCGCCCATTTCGGACTTGGAAGTGAGAATGAAGTTCAATATCTAAAAATTGAATGGCCTTCGGGTACTAAGCAATGGATTGCCAACCCTGACATCAATTCCCTGCTTGTGATAGAGGAAGGTGAAGGTGTTCAACCGGACATTAAAATCGAAGCTCCCACAGCACTAAATGCAACCATGCTTCCAGAACTAAAGGTAGAACTAACTTGGAATGATAACTCGGAAATTGAAGCCGGTTTTATCGTGTTGCGTTCAGTGGACGGCGGACCATTTGTACCATATAAAAATTTGCCAGCAAATACCACGTACTATGTGGATCACATCTCCGACGTGAATTCCGCTAAAGCTCATATGCAATATAAAGTTGTAGCAATATTCGACGAGTTCTCTTCGAAACCATCTAATGCAGCAGAAGTTGAGATAGTAATTACTGGTATCGAGTCACCTGGAGATTTGTCTTTATTAATATATCCGAACCCAGCAAAAGATTTTATTTTGATCGAAAGTCAAAATCAGATTCAACATATTACGCTGCTCAGCGCCGATGGGATCATTCTAAGAGAAGTAAATCCAGAAACCCCGCTGACACATCGAATGGATGCGACTGGCCTTGCAGATGGCCTGTATTTGTTGAAAATCAAAACAGTTGCCGGAAACCATGCACGGAAGGTTTTGATACACAAACGTTAGACCATGACTTGGTCCACTAATCGTGTTTCTATTTCGTACTGGTAACCGCTATGCCTCCGTCTCAGTACGAAATTTTCCTGTGAAGTGAAGACGTAGTATAGGGATCCCGTTAAAAATATAAAATGGCGCAGAAATAATTAGAAAATCAAAACGGAAATCTGGTCTTTCTATTTTTGACTTTAAATCGCGAACTTACCGGTTTTAATGAAGCAAGTTCTTCCAGCCATCATTTTTGCAATTGTCGTCTTCGCTTGCGCCGGAAGGAAAGAACCGGAATCAGTAAAGCCTCCTGACATGCAGGCGTCTACACTCTCCGGCAAAACCCTT
>CAMLER010000647.1 GCA_946478915.1 uncultured Chryseolinea sp. | reverse complement strand
TATGAAATAAAACAAGCGAAGCATATGAAGGAAACCTTCCGTGAACTCATCCATAAGATGGGTGGTGTTGTCACATCAGGAGGAGATGATGGACCTGAGAATGATTATGGCTTGCTTGCCCCTGGAAGGATCATACACGAAGTAGGAACCACTCGAATGGGAAATGATCCCAAAAAATCAGTGGTCAATAAATTCAACCAGGCTCATGATTGTAAAAACCTTTTTGTGGTAGATGGGGGACCATTTGTATCTCAGGCCGACAAGAATCCAACGTGGACGATACTCGCTCTTTCGATGCGAACGTCAGAATATATTCTTGAAGAACTAAAGAAGCAGAATATTTAACTCCGAAGCGGACTACATACTGAAGGTATTGAGTAGAGGTGGTAAACTCCGGTAATTTACTGGTTAATACCGGCATCGAGAGATGGACTGATTATCAAAGATTATTTCCACTTTTCTAAACCCTTTGAAATGCTTAAAATTGAATTATGATCTGGCGGAATCCGAATCGCTTGCTCGCTGGAACCGACCTGAGCTCGCACAATAGGATCGCAACAAAGCAAGCACACTCTAGCTCTCGTGACAAAATCCAATATTATGGGAACATGGGGAACAGGATATTTCGAAGATGATTCGGCGCTTGACTTCATGAATGATATCGAGCAGTCTAATGATCCCAGACGAATTCTTTCAAAGGCGTTTGATAAGGCGATCAAGAGCGACTACCTCGAATCAGATGAAGGAACTGCCGTAATTGTTTCTGCCGCATACGTTGACCGCCAGGTAAACGGCACAAAATTTACACCTGAGAATAACGGCCAGCCATTCGATATCGATACATTTCCGGATAGACATCCTGAAGAAAATTTCGTCGACCTTAAACCAAAGGCGGTATCTGCGCTGGCAAGAATTCTAGGCGATAATTCTGAAATTAATGAATTGTGGGCAGAAAATGATGAGGCGTATCCTCTATGGCGTGAGGGTATACAGCAACTCATCGCGCGTCTTTCAAAGTGACCTCGATTGGCTAATCCCTCTTAGTCCATACCCGAAATCAAGTGCTGCAATTCTTCAAGCTTCGCCTGTTTGTCCGTGAGTTCCCTGCGTTCCTTTGTTAGCGGTCCACCTTTCAGCTCTTCAAGTTGCATCGAAAGCTTATACATCAGGTCTTCCAAAGCTTCAAGCACAAGCGGTTTGTATTTTGAGTCTATTAACATAAGCGATCAATTAAAGTCGAGGCGTTTCAAGTAAATAATAAGGTCAGCCGGTAAGTTACGACAAAACGGATACCGTAAGATTAACAGCAACAACAACTGCCAAAAGTCCCGCGGTCCATAACGCTTTTGTTCTCAAGTTGCGATCATTTAAAATAAATATCATGCAAGTCATGATATTACCGCCGACAAATAAAAGCAGCAGTATATACATGGTCGATAGCTCTTTCACTTCAAGGTAATGTCGAAGCGGTTGTTGCAAGCCGAAAAATGGAATGAGGAAATAGGCAACCATAAGGGCTACCTCCAGGTATTTATTATCAAACTTCTTTTCTTCCGGTTGGTTCATGAAATCCAGCTCACCACGTTTGAGGGCCAGCGCAATCTAAGTTGCCAGGGCTTTTAATGATAAAGAATTCTTTGAATTAATACAACGCTGGTTCAAACGGGAAACGAATTTATTTTGAGATGTATAATCTCTCAATGCTACCGAGCAGCGGCTCAACGCTTCTAATTTTTTATATGGCGCGGTGAAATTGGGATAATATCCCATACGGAACAGTACTTAATCCTACTTTCTCATGTTTGCGATTTTCAAAGGAGGGGATAGGAATAGGGCATGCACTTTGCGATGCCATCCTTATTCCTTATTCCTTTTTTCTAACTAGACAAAGTAGGATTAACGTTCTTAGCGGACATATAGCTAAACGTGATGCACCCGTATTACAGGGATGTTAGCGCCGACTTAAACTCATGGAAAACTCAACCTTAGCTGACCGCCGTATTGCTTTGATGCCTAAGGGGGGGCGAAGCCTCTGTTGTTATTCATTTTTACCTTCTACCTTGTCACTTAAATTGACAGTCACTTTTGCAGGCTGCAGACCGTCATCCATTATTCTTCCCCACCAGATTTTTCCCCAGATCCGTTCGTGCACGTAGAATAACGCAACTTTTGTAAAAAGCTCAAAACCGCCAATCGTGATAGCATCCAGGGATGCACCTGTAATCAGGTAGGCAATAACCACAGTATCTAATGTTCCCAATGCTCGCCATGATATACCTTTGACAAGGCTCCTTCCATGAGTCGGTCCAACCCCGTGCATACGGCCCCAGGGTATTCGGTCCCACAGGCGCTCATGCAAGTAATAGAAAATGATCTTGGTGAATACTTCTGTAAGACCAATGGCAAGAGAATCTTTAAAGCTTCCCGTTACCATAAACGATAATAAAATTGTATCGGCCGTCCCGGCAGTTCTCCAACTTATTCCCTTAGCGATGCTTCTTAAATGCGAATCCCTCACGTTGATCTATTGATGACCTTGCAAGGTACGAATTGTGGCCCCGCGGGGTTTATCATATCCCTGATTTCTGTCAAATTTTTCCTCTGGTTCCCTAGCGCAAACGTTACCGACGAGTCGTTTTGTGAATTATTTACTGAAAATTCAAGCAATAAGCGTTGTGTTAATGATTATTGAATTGGCCTGAACGACTGGCACCATGATATTGATTCGTGAAATATAGACTGCATAAGATTGGATCCATTTGTCAAAATTTTAAAAGATGCATGCATCCCCGGAACGTCGTACAAGAATAGAACATAAACATCCTGAGGGTCCAGTATGGCGACGAATACGTATTTATTAGCGCAAACTGGAAGTATAGTTCGCAGCTAATCAGTAGTTAACCGTATTGGTAATACTTTGGTTTATATCAACTTATTTTTATATTGGCTTTCAGGCTTACCTCTCGGCCGGCCGCGTTTGCCGGTCAACGGTGATCAACCGTTATCTTTCAAAATGCGTAAAATTGTGATCTAAAAATGCGATTGTTCGACACTCTTGTAATTTTATTCTTAATGCTGTCAGCAGATCTGCGGGCGGATAAGGTATTCTTCAGGGGAAAATGGAACAACGGTCCCCAGGTTGCGCAGCTA
>CAMLER010000646.1 GCA_946478915.1 uncultured Chryseolinea sp. | reverse complement strand
TAATTGCACCCTCGCTCAAAAATCACCCATTAAGTTTGGAGTAATTCCCCTGGAAGATTTGAAAATGTCGGTCTATGACAAGGATTCTTCTGCATCCGCCGTTATTCTGGCTGACTATGGAGAAGCGTACATTCGGGTGACATCCGTATCAGCGATGCTTAATTTTGATCGTCACGTTCGTATCAAAATTCTCAAGAAGGAAGGTTTGAAATGGGCCGACGCATCTGTTCCATTATATCACTCCGGATCCTCGGAAGAAAAGGTAATTCGACTTAAGGCGACTACTTACAATCTCGAAAATGGCAAACTTGTCGAATCTGAGATGTCGAAAGATGCCGTATTCAAAGAAAAATTTAATCGCGATTATCGAATTCAAAAATTCACACTTCCAAATGTCAAAGAAGGTTCGGTGATTGAGTATAGCTACACCGTTACATCCGATTTCCTCGCCAATTTTCCCGACTGGCAATTCCAATATGAAATACCTGTCAAGCATAGTGAATATTGGGCGTTATTCCCCGACTTTTTCATTTTTGAAAAATACATGCAGGGATATATTCCGCCAACTTCATATGACGTGACGTCGAAGAATACTGTTGACTTCAAGACGGAGGCGCACCATTGGATTTCAAAAAATGTCCCTGCCTTTAAAGCAGAGCCGTACATGACCTGTGACGATGACTACGTTTCAAAAATGAACTTCGCGCTTGCCCGAATCAGTTTTCCAGGCCAGATCACCCGTGAGATAATGGGCACATGGTCAAAATATAATGACGACCTCCTGCAGAGCGAAAGCTTTGGCAAAGCGGTATCAGGCTCTGGCTTCTTGAAAAAGAAAGCCGAAGAAATCACGAGTGGCATGACAGACCCTATGCAAAAGGTTACTGCAATTTTTAGTTATGTGCAGTCTACCCTCGAGTGGGACGGCACTAAAGACAAATACGTCGACAATCTTAAGGATGTTATCGAAAAGAAAAAGGGCACAGCAGCTGATATCAATATCATCCTTGCATCAATGCTGGAAAAAGTCAACGTTCCATTGGATATGGTTCTGCTTAGTACGCGTGACCATGGTTTCATACGTCAACAGTATCCGATGGCAGATCAATTGAATTACGCAATTTGCATGGTAAAGATTGGAGATAAGACGCTGTTCCTGGATGCGACTGAAAAATATTTACCGATGGGCATTCTGCCAGAGCGTTGTCTCAATGGTCTCGGGCTGGTAATATCAAAAACGAATCACGGTTGGATTGACATCGAGCCGAAAGCGAAAGCCAAAACGTCGATTACCTCGGACCTCACTATTAATGTTGATGGGGAAGTGTTGGCGAAGGTAAACCTGACATGCGATGGATATGATGCGCATAGACTGAGAGCGAATTATTACAAGAAAGGGGAGGCCGACTACGTGAAGGGATTCCTGGAGGATAAAAATTGGGAAATAAGAAAAAGCGAGTTTCAGAATATAAAAGAAATCAACAATGCTCCCCAACAGATTCACGAATTTACTGTTGGCGAATATGCCACTCTTGCAGGCGATGTTATTTATCTGAATCCTTTCGTAACAGGGCAAACTAAAGAGAACGTCTTTAAACTTCCAACCCGGGAATATCCGGTTGATTTCGGTAGCCCTATTGAAAAAGTGTACCTGTCGAAAATCACACTCCCTGAAGGTTTTGGTGTAGACGAGCTACCCAAACCGAAGATCATCACGTTGCCCGGTAATGCCGGTAAGTTTAGTTACAATGTAACACAGATGGGCAATACCCTCAACGTTGTAAGCATGCTGCAGATCAACAAAAGTCTGTTTCTGCAAGATGAATATCCGCTCCTTCGAGAGTTTTACAATCAAATGATCGCTAAGCAAGCTGAACAGATTGTGTTGAAAAAATTATGATATGAGAATCGCGTTTGTTTTGATAGGACTCCTATCTGCTTTTAGTTTAAGAGCCAAGGATGGACCCTCGTACCCCGCGTCTGCGATACCTGAGAATATGAAATCGGGCATGTATGCAGTGATTCGGGAACAGGAACTAAAATTTGAGATCAGCTCAACAAAGAACGCAACAACCTATGGCCGGATCGTCATCACCATACTGAACCCGAACGGACAGAATTATGCAAAGAAAGTTTTGTACTATGATAAGTACAGTATCATCAAGTACTTTAAAGGTGTTTCGTATGACTCGGAGGGAAAGGTTTTAAAAAAACTTAAACCTTCAGATATCTATGACCAGAGTCAGTATGATGGCTCGCTCTTTAGCGATAATCGCCTGAAGGTTGCTGATCTCTCGCACGGGACCTATCCCTACACTGCCGAATTTGAATACGAAATTGAGGAAAAGGGGCTACTTCATGCGCCGGGGTTCAGATTATACAGTGATGATGAAATTGCAATTCAAAAATCGAGATATACGCTGATCTACCCTATCGCCTTGAAACCGCGCTACAAGTCGTTCAAGATTCCTGATCCAAAAGTTAAGGTCGATGGCGATCGGGAAACCCTCGACTGGAGTTTCGAAAATATTCGTCCGGAAAAATTCGAAAAGTTTGGACCTGATTCAGAGAGATTGATTCCCAACATCGCGGTTGCTCCAACACATTTTGAATATGGCAAGTACTCGGGAAAAATGGACTCGTGGGATTCCTACGCACAATGGATAATCTCGTTGAACACGGGCCGGGATGCGTTACCTGAGCAAACAAGAAAACGCGTTCATGAGTTGACTGCGTCTGCCAGATCTGCAGAAGAAAAGGTTCGCATCTTATATGAATACTTGCAATCAAGAACACGCTACGTGGGAATCCAATTGGGTATTGGGGGCTATCAACCATTCGAAGCATCCGTAGTGGATCAGACCGGATATGGTGACTGTAAAGGATTATCGAACTATATGGTCAGTATGCTAAAAGAGGTTGGGATCAAGGCAAACTATACATTGATCAGAGCAGGAGCCTACGAATCTGATATTGATACCTCCTTTCCAAGCTCTCAATTTAATCACGCTATTGTTGCAGTGCCTATGAAGTCGGATACCCTATGGCTGGAATGTACGAGTCAGACCAATCCTTTCGGCTACGTCGGCGATTTCACCGGCGACAGACATGCATTGATGATTACCGAAAATGGCGGAAAAATCGTAAGAACACC
>CAMLER010000645.1 GCA_946478915.1 uncultured Chryseolinea sp. | reverse complement strand
TTGATTTCACAGTAAACTCCGCCATAGTCGTTTCAGGTGCAACGTATGGCTTAAATGTTTTAATCTCCTTCATTCGGTTTAGGTTTGATTAATGAGCGTCTTTGGGTGCAATGAAACTATTGTAAAGGATCATAAGCAAGGTTGACAACACTCCAATCGCCGCTACGATGTACCACATCAGCGACGGGTTAGTGGTAAGATATGAAGTTCTAAGCCAATCCGCTATGGGACCTGCGGCAAATGACCCGATCGCTACAGGTAAAAATGCAAAACCCATAAATGTTCCCAATTGGTTTTTAGGTGCAAGTGTACTTACATATTCATAGAAGCGCGGCGCTTGTGTGGATTCTCCCAAAGCAAACAATGCTATTCCCAGTACGGCAACGGTAACTGTCGAGAAAAGCCCGATCAGTACCCAACAGAGTGTAGCGAAGACGAACCCAAGTATCATCGCGTTTATCGGTTTCCACGATTTCACCAGCTCTGCTATAGGCACGGTAAAAAATATGATGCAGATAGCGTCAACCGTTGTAAGCAACTCAAAGTTCTCATACATCAGGACTTCTGTGGAATAGAAAGGCAGCAGAAAATAGATCTGCCAAAACATAATCCAGAAACCTGAAAATATTACGAGAAAGGAAATGAACCGCAGGTTTCCGAACACCAGGATCATATCGCTGAATACTCTTCCGAAGGACTTTTGCGACTTATTCTCCTGAGCAGACGGCTCGCGAAAAAATATCCAGGCCCCTATTAACAAACAAAATGATGTCGCTGACGACATCATGAATACGTACTCTATTCCAACATCGACACGTATCACCGAGGCGAGCAACGGTCCTATTGCTCCGCCAATATTACCCAGCGTATAATAGATTGAAAATCCAAGGGCTTTAACATTGGGTGCAGATGTATTGGCAACCGTGCCTACGATGCAGGGTTTGATAAGCGATCCGCCGAAGGCGGTGAGAATAAGAACAGCGATGATGTAATTCGTTCTCCCGATTCCATCGAGAATATTTTGGAATGACTCAAAGCCCGCAACACCTATGAGAAAGTATCCGACTGTAAAAATGGCGAAACAGGCCATGAGGGTCTTCTTGAATCCATACCTGTCAACAAGAACACCCGCCAGAATGGGTAGAAAGAAAATTAATCCTGAAAACAAGCCCGCAAGAGTGCCGGCAGTCGCGACAAGGCCAACTTTACTTTCAAGAAAAACAACCAGGACAGCGGTCGCACCATAGAAAGCAAATCGTTCGAACAACTCTAGCGTGTTTGCAATCCAGAAATCCAAAGAAAATCCTGATTTGATCTCTGCAAATCGCTGGCTGAAATTCATGCGGTTTTAAGGTCGGTAATTCTAGTAAAGTAAGGGGATAAATTTCTTTCCGCAAATCCTGGATTACCGGTAAAAATAATATATAACCGGTAACATGATTTTTCGGTTATACTTTCGAAACTCAAATATGTTTGCAAATTGGATAACCGGCAACAGACCCATTTGGATTAGAATTAGGGCGATCTCACAAAAAAAAATAGATCGTTTTCAACATTAGGTCCGGGATTTTGGTTTTAAGTACATCAACTACATTAATTTTAATAACTAAACAAATTGTCCCTATGAGAAAGTACATCATGTTATTTGCACTATTTTTCGTTGTGCAAACGATACAGGCTCAAGATGCGGCGACCGCACAAACAGAAATTACAGACGAAGAGTTGGAGAAATATGCAGTCACCATGGATTCAGTAGAAGATATGAAAGCGAGTCTTCTTGAAGATATTACTGAAATGGTGAAGTCGAATGAAAAGATGACGAATGCCCGATACAATGACCTTTCAAAAATTATTGATGATGAAGCGGCGTTGAAAGAAGCTAAAGCAACTCCTGAAGAAATTGCCTTCTTAAAAGAAGTTGCAGCAAAGAAGGAAGAAGGAACAAAAAAGATTCAGGAAACATTCCAGACCATGGCTAAAGATTATGTTGGTGCAAGCTCTTATAACAAAATAAAAGATGCACTAAAAACAAATCCAGAGCTCAAAAAACGTTACCAATCACAGCTCGACAAAGTGGGCGGTGAGGACAGCGACGTCAATTAAAAAATTATAATTTTATCTATAAGGTCGCCGGGAACGGCGACCTTTTTTATTTGGCCTGAATTTTTTTATACAAGACTTTGTAATTACCTAAAAATAATATCTTTGCGGTTTAAATTAATCTTATTTGCCTCTTAAGAAAGTCTGATGCGTCATTTCCCAAGTGCAGGTATCCTTGTATTTTTCCTGCTTCTCTCCTTCAAAGTTTCCGGACAGTTTAATGTTAACAGCCTCTTCGCCCCTGTTAATTTGGAGATGCCCCTGAATCTTTACGAAACGATTACAGGAAAAGCAACTCGTCCTTTTATACTTTTAGCACCGGTTGATAGCGTTTCCATGATGACAGAAAGTGATGATTGGAAGACCTGGAGCTTTGTTGAGAATTATGAATTTGGTAGCGATCGCGGATCTATACCAATGATTACTGACATCAATTCACTACACCCATATTTCAGGGACAAGGTATTGACGCTGATAGAAAAATGCAGGGCACGGGGAATCGAATTGGCAATCGTGGAAACATATCGTACGCATGCAAAGCAACACGAATATAAAAACATGGCGGGCACCTATACCTCAGCAAAAGCTGGACAATCAAGACATCAATATGGGCTTGCCGTAGATGTTGTTCCCATTGTAAATTCGAAACCCATTTGGAACAGCGCACAATTGTGGAGAAAGATTGGCTCTGTTGGAGAAAAACTTGGGCTGCGTTGGGGCGGTCGATGGAGGAATCCATACGATCCGGGACATTTTGAATGGACAGGTGGACTGACATCACGCCATCTTAGCGCTGGTAAATTTCCGACCCGCGCGGATTTTGACGAACGATACCCTTGCCTGGAAGAAGATCTTCGTGTTCTTCAATCGTATTGGTCGGAGTGGGAAACTTCACAGAGCGCATGGACGAGGAGGTGATCTTAAATTTTAAAGTTAAAAGTTCAAAGTTCAAGGTTTAAGGTTTAAGGTTTAAGGTTTAAGGATTGAGGTTTGAGGTTTGGGGTCAATTGAAATCGGATAACGATTAATCCTACTTTGTCAGCTTACACATTTACATAATA
>CAMLER010000644.1 GCA_946478915.1 uncultured Chryseolinea sp. | reverse complement strand
AATGAAGTAATAAAGATTTCCAGGATGGTTAAACTGGCTCACTGCGCGTGCGTGATCGTTCACCCTTGCAATAATCTTCTTCGCCTGTCCCTTTTTAATTTTCCCGCAAAGATCAAATTTGATGTCGCCCACTCCACTCCCTTTGAATACCAGACCGTTCGGTGTGACTTTATAGACTGTGGCAGTGCCAGCAAAACCACCCCCACTCCCCAGGGAAACAAATGTATCTTGCGCCCGGGCTCCAGCGATAAAACTAAAGAATGATAATAAAAACAGGGAAATTACCTTCATTTCCATTCTTAGAGCCCGATGCATATGCAGAAGAGGTGCCTTATTTTTTAACTTTAACGTAGTTGAACGGAACATTTCAGGAGAAGTTGGGAGGAAAATCATAAATAAATATAAGCTGATAATCCGCCAAATCCGATCACCTCTGATTTGCTCGACAGGCACTAAAACTTACTAACTTCCTTCATGAATATTCGCCAGAATTCATTGAAAAATGTCCTGCTGCTCACAGTATTCCTTATACTTTTATTTTCATGCAGGAAGAATTCAACTGGGGAAGCCGGTGAAAATACAATAATAAATTCTTGGGTGACCGCGGGTGATCAATCCTTACTACTTGAAAAGAGCACTCAACCCCTACGCTTTGTGAATAAACGCAGCGGATTACCAATCATTGAAATTGACACAACTCACAGTTTTCAATCTATCGATGGATTTGGCTACACGCTTACTGGCGGAAGCGCATTTCTCTTGCATGAAAAATTGACAAGACCCCAGCGCAGTAAATTGTTGAAAGAGCTTTTTTCTACGGACGCCGACAGGATCGGAGTAAGTTACCTTCGTATTAGCATCGGGGCATCAGACCTCGACGATCATGTGTTCTCTTATGTTGATCTTCCCTCTGGGGAAAAGGATCCGACGCTGAGCAGGTTCACACTTGACGAAGACAGAAAGTACTTGATTCCAATTCTCCAGGAAATTCTCGAGATAAATCCTGAAGTAAAGATCATGGGTAGCCCATGGTCAGCGCCAGCGTGGATGAAAACAAACAGCAGTCCGAAAGGCGGCAGTCTCAGAAAGGATTTTTATGGAGCGTACGCCAATTACTTTGTCCGGTACATTCAGGAAATGGGAAAAGAGGGCATCGCAATTGAGGCTATCACCGTTCAGAATGAGCCAGAAAATCCTCACAACAACCCCAGCATGCTGATGACTGCAGGCGAACAAGCGGAATTCATTAAACATCACCTGGGACCATCGTTTTCAAGGAATTCCATTAGGACCAAAATCGTGATTTTCGATCACAATTGTGATCATCCTGAATATCCTATCGCGATCCTGAATGATGCACAAGCAAAGAAGTACGTTGATGGTACTGCCTTTCACTTGTATCTTGGTGAGATCACGGCGCTATCTGACGTACACACTGCTCACCCTGACAAGAATATTTATTTCACCGAACAATGGACTTCTTCGGAGGGAAAATTTGAGGGAGATTTGCGCTGGCACGTAAAAAACCTGATCGTTGGTGCCACGCGGAACTGGAGTCGTACTGTTCTGGAATGGAACCTTGCATCCGACCCTCAGCAAAAGCCTCACACCGACGACGGTGGCTGCACGCAGTGTCTGGGCGCACTAACCATTGGGGACACTATACACCGCAATGTGGCATATTATACAATCGCGCACGTTTCTAAATTTGTGAGACCGGGATCGGTGCGCATTGCTTCTTCCATTACAGAAGATATTCCGAATGTGGCGTTTAAAACACCAAACGGCTCGCATGTCTTGATTGTGCTTAACGACAGCGAAAGCATCAAAGAATTTGAAATAAAATTTAACTTGCTATATGCAACGGCATCACTATTGCCTGGGAGCGTTGGAACATTTGTCTGGAAATAAACTGTAGGGTTAGCTTACGAGGCTAATATTTAAACCTTTTCTCAATGTGTTATGTATTTCTGCCACGCTATCGGTGTGCTTAATTAATTCCTGTATTTCTTTTGGATCGGCGTCAGACTGAACGTTCGCTCTATATCGAAAATTTCTTCCAGGTTCCCCTTCCGCCCCAAATTCACCAGACACGACAACTTCTGCTCCAGCTAACACCAGGTTTCTTTTTTTTGCTTCTCGATAAAGATCGTTACAGAAACAAACCGCCAGCGAGAGCATTAGAAGCTCTCCTCCATTCACAGAAGATCCAAACCCGGTCGCCTTAACGGCCAACGCTAAAGACTGTGATGTGTCATTGGTTTTAACAGTAACAACATTATTGTTTATGGTGCTGGTGATGGACGCGGAGATGTTCATGCTGAAATATCGAAGAAAAAAGTTACAGCGGCAAACATAGGCTCAGTTTACCTTTTGCCTGGCCTTCGTTGTACAAGCGTTTATCGCTGGCTCAAATATGCATGCGAAAAAATTTGGCGGACCAACATTGAGAATTCTTCAAGACGAAGGGGATCAAGTTAACGCCAAATGTAAATTCCATTTGCTCCACCGATTTCCAGGCATAACTGGCACGAACATTTCAACGAGTGATCGCCTCCACCGATTTTTTAGTTAAACCTTTTATCAACTCCACTTCCGATTTTTTATAAGGTGTTCCATCTTTTCGGAAGATATCATGGAACCAGACTTTTGGTTCTTTACCATCAGGCATCGGTGTATCCCAGGCATAGATTGTATTCGTTTTTCCAGCGACAAGACCCCAGTTATAAGCAGCAATATTTTCCTCCTGTAGCATGGGCATAACGTTTTCAAAGAGGCTGTTTCTGGTTCGGGCCATATACTCAGTACAGATTAGCGGGCGGCCATAAGTCCGCAGACTATCAATCCATTCTTTGTGAATCGTCGGGTCCATATAATTGTGATACGTCGTGACATCTGAGTTAGCCAGCTGATAATTGTTCAGATCCACTAAATCTTTATTCCAAACACCTACTGATAAAGGTTGAGATGGATTGACCTCTCTTGACCAGCGAAATACTTTCTTAAGCAGTGGCATCGATTTATTTCCGTAATCCGAATTTCCCGGCTCATTGTATAAATCCCACAAAACTATTCGACTGTCGTTGGCAAAATGTTTTAATATGCTCTTGGTATAATTTTCCAAGGTCTTGTACAACGTGGTATCCTCATGGATCAGATCCCCAGG
>CAMLER010000643.1 GCA_946478915.1 uncultured Chryseolinea sp. | reverse complement strand
AACTTCCTGGTTGTAATATCAAAACTAATGACACGTCGATTCAATACAATGAAAAAGATATGAGAATCACCACTGAAACCCTGAAGCAAATTCTTGAGGCTTTCAACCGGCATGACCTTGATGCGATCATGGAGTATTTTGCGGACGACTGCTCATTTGACTTTCCAAGAGGCCCAGAACCGTGGGGTCAGCGTTTCACGGGCAAAGCCCAGGTAAGAGAAGCTTTGGCTAGCCGTTTTAAAGGCATTCCCGATGTTCACTATGGAGACGATACTCATTGGGTTTCGGAAGATGGCAGCGCCGGACTATCGGACTGGCTACTCACAGGGACAACCGCGGCCGGAATTCCTATACGTGTTAGGGGTTGCGATCTTTGGCAATTCAAAGATGGCAAAGTAATCCGCAAAGATTCGTATTGGAAGATTATAGAACAGTAGGTTTCCAATTAGTCCGCTGAGGTTGAAACGTGTTTTGTGAGGTTGGTTCAAACATGCAACGTGGGTTTTAGCGGTAATCTTGTTTTCAAATACAGACTAATCGCTCATTCAATTCTGTAGATCAAATAACGACATTATTATTTTCCAGGTTCCCTTCAATTTTTTATGAGGTACGCTTGTTGTGCGTGTGCTTTTCATCCTCAAATCAAAAGCAAAATTCATTTCGCTTTATTCATTCTTTTCTTAGTAGCTTAGTTATACAATGCTTTACGTTAATAAAAGCTTAATGTAAAGGATTCGTTTTGCAAAAATTAAAAAAACTACTTGCGAGAATTTCATTCACACAAAACCCACATGCTTATGAAAGAATTCTATGAATTTTTTACCAAAAGGGCGACACACGAGAGGGTGATCCCGCTCTTATTGATCGTCTGTCTCTCGATGTCATCCGGCCTGTTTGCACAGTCTTCGGTTACGGTAAGCGGGGTGGTTACGGACGATACCAACGCACCCCTTCCAGGAGTCAACATTATTGAGAAGGGTACAACCAACGGTACTGTTAGCAATGCCGATGGTGCCTACAGTCTAGTCGTTAGATCGAATCAATCGGTACTGGTTTTCACTTTCGTGGGAACTATTACACAAGAAATAACCGTGGGAAATCAGTCAGAGATCAGTGTGCAACTTTTATCCGATGCAGAAACACTTTCGGAGGTTGTTGTTGTAGGTTATGGAACGCAGGAGAAGAAAGACATTACTGGCGCTGTGGCTTCCGTGAAAAGTGAGGAATTTAACAAGGGAATTATTAATACACCTGAGCAACTTTTGCAAGGCAAGGTTGCAGGAGTCAATATTATTTCCGGAAGCGGTGAGCCTGGCAGTAAGCAATTAATTACGATCCGCGGCCAGGGCAGTGTCAGGTCAAGCAGTACACCATTGTTTGTCGTCGATGGTATGCCTTTGGATAATTCAGGAACCGGGGGTGATATCAATCCCCTGAATTTTCTGAACCCCGGAGACATTGAATCGATTGATGTACTTAAAGATGCTTCGGCAACCGCTATTTATGGAGCAAGAGGAGCAAATGGTGTAATACTGATCACGACAAAGAAAGGTCGTTCGGATATGTCTACTATCAGTTTTTCATCCAGTCTGGGCATTTCAAATATGGCTCGTGAAATTCCGGTCTACAGTGCTGACGAGTTTCGTACCAATGTTACAGCGATCGGTGGTGATCTGTCAGACCTGGGTGGTGCCACAAACTGGCAGGAACAGATTTCACGGACAGGCTACACACAGAATCACAATGTGACCCTTGGTGGTGGAGCAGACAAACTGACTTACTTTGCATCGCTCGGAATACAGGACCAGGAAGGTATTCTTAAAAACAGCGCACTCAAAAGATACACTGGCAGAATTAATATTACACAAAGGCTGTTGAACGATCGGCTGAACATTGAGCTTAACCTGAATGCCACCAATTCCGTGAGCGACAGACCGCCGATTACCGACCTGATCGGTGGAGCCTTAAGCATCAATCCTACGTATCCCGCATACGATGCTAACGGTGTCCCTACTGTCTTTCCGGATGTCATCAATCCATTGACCCGGCTTGCCCTTTATGATGATATTACGAACACGACTCGAATTATTGGAAACATTTCTCCTTCTTTTGAAATTGTAAAAGGATTGGTTTACAAGCTAAACTTCGGGATTGATAACTCAAGTTCGGACCGGGATATTCAACTGCATCCAAGCACAACCCCTCAACAGGACGGCGATCTTGATTCACATTTTACAAATAACAAAAACAGCTTGATTGAAAACTATGTAACCTACAATCTCGCAACAGGTGATCATAACTTTTCTTTGCTGGCTGGTCACTCGTACCAAAAAATCTTTGTTCAAACACGGCACTGGAGCATTGACAAATTTGCAGTCACTGGAATTGAACCTCGTTATAATCCCGGTCTCGGACAGGAGATTGATCTGACGGACAATGCGCCGGAAGGAACGGCCGTAAGAAATGAACTTCAGTCGTTTTTTGGCCGCATAAACTATGGTTTCCGTGACCGATATCTATTCACAGCAACAATTCGCGCTGATGGGTCCTCTAAGTTTGGTGAGAACAATAAATATGGAACATTTCCTTCCTTTGCAGTCGGCTGGAGAATTTCTGAAGAAGCATTCATGAAATCGCTGCCGTTTAGTAATCTGAAACTTAGAGCCGGGTGGGGACAGACGGGTAATCAGGAAATTCCTTCGAAGATTACACAGGCATTCTTTACCACGTCAGTCTCCGGTTCTACAAGCTATCCGCTTTATCCTTCGGGAACCTATCCTGCGGGAACCACTTATGTACGACTGGCTAACCCTGACATTCAATGGGAAGTATCCACACAAACCAACGTTGGACTTGATTTCGGATTCCTTGATGGCGCATTGTATGGTACCATTGATTATTTCCACAAGGTCTCCGACAATATTCTGCTTGAAGTTGTGCCACCCGACCCCATACAGCCGGCCACAACGTACTGGACAAACGTCGAGGATATGACTATTACAAATAAAGGACTGGAACTTGCGTTGGGCTACCAGGGCCAGGCCGGCAATTTCACTTACGGTCTTGGGGGAAATATAACTTTCATTGACAATGTAGTGGAAGACTCTCCCTATACGGTGCTGACCACTGGCAGCGCTCAAGGTTCGGGGTTGACTTCAGCCACTATTAATGGATATGTGAACGGTGAGCCAATCGGCAC
>CAMLER010000642.1 GCA_946478915.1 uncultured Chryseolinea sp. | reverse complement strand
AGTTCAAAGTTTAAGGTTGCAAGTTCAAAGTTTCGGGCTCCACGAGTGTGCGAATAGTTTTGATATTACGCCGCCAGTGGAGTCAGAAACTTTGAACCTTAAACTTTGAACATGAAACTTATATCCCCGGATATCCCGGATTCTGCGGATTCAGGTTTGGATTATTAACCAACTCCTGTCTTGTCAACGGGAACAGCAAATGCTTTTCTTGTAAAGCCTGGTTAGAGTTCGTGTTGACGTGACCGACGAAGTCGTCGAAACCTTTTGTATCGTGGTTAAATACTTTTCTTAATCGAACCATATCAAACCAGGTAATGCCTTCGTAACACAGCTCATACCAGCGCTCTCTCCACACTGCTTCTCTGAAAGTAGCCTGGGTGAAAGTGCCTAGCGCAGGCGTTGCAAGTTGCGCCCTGTCTCTGATCTGTTCCAGTGCGGCATGTGCTTGAGCATTAGGTGCACCGTCGGTTTCGTTCTGCGCTTCAGCATAGATCAAAAGCACTTCCGCGTAACGGATCATCGGCACATTTAAGTTGTCCCTCTTGGTTGGCTCCTGACCGGCGATACCGTTCGCCTTATAATTGAAGTGCTTAAAGATGTAAGGCGCTCCAAGATCAAAAGGTGCTCCGTTTCCATTTGTATAATATGAAGTGTAGAACCAACCTTCCTGGTTGACTGCGCGGCGGTCACCCGGCTCAAACGACTCGTAGAAATCCACATTAGGTATTGTGCTTCCAGTACCTGACGGTCCGCGATACGTTGTAGGCTTAAAGTTAGGATACATGTTACCCATCGGATTTTCGGCCACATCAGCAGTGTATTGAAGACTGAAAATGTGTTCACCTGTATTTCTTAATGCCTCATCGTGAACCTGCATATAGTTGTCGAACAGTTTGATCGAGCCTGCATTGTCAATTACTTCTTTGGCCTTTTCCGCAGCGAGGGCATAGTGCGTTGCCCCCTTGCTCAGCGGGTAGCCCGCCATGGTTAGGTAAACTTTAGCAAGCAATGACTTTGCAGCTGACTGAGAAACACGTCCAGTTGGATCTGTCCAGGAGAGTCCGGCAGATTCTGCGGCCTTGAGATCTTCCACAATTAAATTGTACACCTGTTCTGATGGTGCGCGCGTGGGATAAAAATCTTCCGAAGTCGCCGATTGAGGCTTTGTAATCAGTGGTACATCGCCCCAAATTCTGACAGCATAAAAATATGCCCATGCGCGAAGGAAGTGCGCTTCACCCAAAACTTTCGTTTTGGCTGCTTCATCCATCGTTATCTTAGGAACATTTTCTAATACAAGGTTGGCATTAGCGACAACCCTGTAGATTCCACGCCACCAATTTTGTATGTGCCCAGTATTCGGATCGTAGGTAAGAGAATACAAATTGTTGAGATCCGAGTTTTGCGCAGTTTCCGTTGTTGATGTCCCGGTTGGCGCTTCCAGCAATTGCCAGTTTGAAGAAAATATTCCGGCACCATCACCAAAGAACCTTGTGTCAGCATATACTGCAGCAATTGCAGCATCAGCATGTTTTGCTTCGGTGTAAAAACTTTCCGGCGTTAGATTAGAAGGATCCCTTTCGTCGAGGAAATCCGAGCACGCTGTGCCAAGCAGAAGAGCGGAGCATAGAAACATTTTGCTCCCGTATTTCAATATATTATCGTTCGTCATATTTCGTAATCTTTTTTCGTGAATTATAACCCAATCTGCAATCCTAACATAAAGGTTGTTGCCTTAGGATATTCATGCCATTTCATCCCTTGCGAGAAAGCATTGTTGGAATTATCACCGCGGATAGGCGTGATCTCAGGATCTCCAATTACTTCATCGTCAACAATCAGGAAGAAGTTTTGCACTGATGTATATAATCTCAGGCGATCGAGTTTCAGTCTGTCCAGTGTGCTTTGTGGGAATGTAAATCCAAGCAAAAGGTTTCTGCCTCTGATAAATGAACCATCCTGTACCCAATGAGAGTCTACGTTTGTTACATAGCCAGCACTGGTTCCGCGAACCTGTGCGATCATTGTGTTTTGATTTTCAGGAGTCCACGCATTGAGAACAGTCTTGTAACTGTTTGCCAATCCCTGGCGATCTTCACTTGAGTGAAGGTTCATGTCCATGATATCGTTACCGAAGGAATATTGCAACTCCAGCGTCAGATCCAAAGCGCCGTATCGAACGTAGTTGGTAAACGCTCCCCACGCATCAGGGCTACCGCGACCGATGATCATTCTATCGGCATCCGTTATTGCCTTATCACCATTCACATCGAGATATTTGATATCGCCAGGCAAAATTGTCAAACCGTTTCTGTAGCTGGTGAATGATGCAGCCTCATCAGCTTCATCAGTGCTCCAGGTTCCAAGGCGTACAAGTCCCCAGAAAGAGTCGGCAGGTTCACCAACACGAATGATACTGGTTGGATTGGTAATGCCCGGTCCACCAACGTTAAACAGATCTGAAGGTGTTGCAAGCGACAGAACCTTGTTTCTGTTCATCGACACATTAAGCGTTGTTCTCCAGCTTAGTTTTTCAGTTTCAATGTTTACTGTGCTAAGCGAAAGCTCAATTCCTTTGTTCTCCATGGAACCCACATTTTTTCTAATGATTGCATAACCGCTGGTTTGTGGCACCGGAGCATCCAATAGCATATCCGTCGTTTTTCTGTAGTAGAAGTCTGCCTCGAGAGAAATCCTGTCATTAAGCAATCCTAACTCTACACCAAAATCAGTTTGCGCTGTCTTTTCCCATTTCAAATCTGGATTGGCCAGCCTGTTCAGACCAGTTCCACCCACGCTTGCGTTGTTCCAGACCGCACGATATCCTGAACCCAGCAGTGATAATGAAGAGTAAGAAGGAATTTCCGAATTACCCGTTAAACCATAACTTGTGCGAAGCTTTAAATTTGAGATCACACTGTTATCAGAAAGGAAACCTTCGTCAGAGACTCTCCACGCAAGTGCCGCAGAAGGGAAGAAAGAAAACTTATTATTCTCACCAAATTTTGAGGAACCGTCAGCACGACCCGTGACAGTCAAAAGATATTTCCCTTTCAGACTGTAGTTAACACGACCGAAATAAGAGTTAAGCGCATACCTGTAAGCGTTCGAGGAAAGATTTTTATTATCGTTTCCGGCACCCATGTTGTTGTATTGGAAATAATCACTCGGAAAATTCCGTACATCCTGGTTGATGTAAAAGC
>CAMLER010000641.1 GCA_946478915.1 uncultured Chryseolinea sp. | reverse complement strand
TCGCACCTGTTCGCTCCAGTTTGGAAATTTTTGACTATTAATGACCTCAGAAGCCCCGAGCATTTGCAAAAATTCAAGCTTTTCGTCGGAGGACGAAATCGAAATAACACGTGCGCCTGCTGCCTTCGCAAGTTGCAAAGCGAAGAGAGATACCGACCCCGAACCAATGGTAGCAATGCATTGACCTGCCTGTAATCCGGCATGCTCAAAAAGACCTGTCCACGCGACGAGCCCTGCAAGAGAGAGGGTCGCGGCTTGTTCAAAGGTGAGATTGTCCGGAGCGCGTACTAGGCCGTAATCGGGTATTACCGCATATTCTGCCAGTACACCCTGCGATGCCTGACCGAGTTGACTGTTAGCATTTTCATCATTACGGTTTCCAGCGATCCATTTCTGATAATACTGGGCAACAACCCTATCTCCTACCTTCCATTTTGTTACATCGCTGCCAACTTTGGCTACAACCCCAGCGCCATCCGAAAATGGTATACGTGGAAGCTCCAGGTTTGGATTATATTTTCCCATCACGATGGCTCGATCCAAATAGTTTAGCGATATAGCCTTCATTTCTACCAATACATCATTCTTTCCAGGTTCAGGCAGATTTACATCGGTCAGTTGCAGGTTTTCAATTCCAAATGCCGTCAATTGAATTGCTTTCATAAAATTTGCGTTTATGTAAAGTTGTGCGGCTGAAGGACCTGTTTCAAGTAGGCACCTTTTGGTTCCCAGCACACCAAATGGTTAGTTTCGTTGAGAATCAGCTAAAAAAAAATTGAAGAAAATTTTATGAAGCTAAAAATTGAACCGATTTGCCCCGTCGACTATGGATTTCAACGGTTAGGAGGGAAATACAAGGGAAGATTGTTGCTGCAGCTATCTTCCGGCACCAAACGGTATGGGGAATTGAGACGATTTATAATTGGGATTACACAAAAGATGCTAACCCAGACGTTGAGAGAGATGGTGGAAGATTCCCCCCAGAGTAGAATATTCCATAACCGAAAAGGGCATGGATGTAGTCAGCGCGATCAGAAAGATTGAACAATGGGGAACCGAACGTATGCGAGAGCAGAATATTCCTATGATACAATTGACGACGTGATCCGTGCCACTGTCAGGCTACTCGTCTCTCAAAGCATTAACCGGATTGGCGGAGGCCGCGCGAACGACATGGAAGCCCACCGTGATCATCGTAATGACAAACGCGAGCAAAGCCGATACAATAAAAGTTACCCATTCCCCCTTAAGTTCGATCCGGTACGCAAAGTTTTGTAACCATGTGTCCGTGAAATACCACGCCGCAGGAAATGCCAATAACATTCCAATGCCGACCAGTATAAAGAATTCACGCGACATCAGGACTACCAAACTTTTTATACTCGCGCCGATCACTTTTCTCACACCTATTTCCTTAAACCGTTGCTCCGTGGTAAATGCGGCAAGGCCAAGTAAACCAAGGCAGGCTATTGTTATGGTAAGGATAGAAAACGCAGTAAAGATCTGGCTACGTTTTTCGTCGGACTTATATTGTGTATTAAAATCCTGGTCGAGAAACGTGTATTCCATCGGGTAGGTAGGGTTTACCTCATTCCATGTTTTTTCGATATTGGCGATGGACTGCCGGACATCGCCTTCGGTGGTTTTCACCAGGACGTTTCTATTCCGGGGGCGCAAGATGATGATGAGAGGCTCAATCTGTTCGTACAAGGAATTTTGATGGTAGTCCTTCACCACACCAATAACTTCCTTATTGGGATTTGGTCCTCCGCCAAATACAAACTTTTTCCCAATCGGATTGTCCCAACTCATTCTCTTTACCATAGCTTCATTAACCAGTATGGCAAACGTGGTGTCAGAGCTAACGTCTCTGGAGAAATTGCGACCCTGCACGATCGTCATGCCCATAGTAGGTACAAAGTCATAATCTGCGGTGAAGAGATCCACTCCCCGGTCGGTCATCTTGCCTTCATTGTCTTCAACCTTCATCAGATTTTTTCCGATGCCCTGGCCGGGGGTTGCGCCGGATGTGGAAACCATAGCAACACCGGATGTCTGTCTTATACGTTCGGCAATCACTGTAGACTTATCGAACAGTTCATCTCCAGGAAGTTCGATACGAACCAACCGTTCCTTGCTGAACCCAAGATCTTTGTCGCGCATAAATTGGAGCTGATCAAATACAATAAGGGTACAGATCAGCATAAAAATGGAAATGGAAAATTGTACCACCACGAGGAATTTCCGGAAGAAAGCATCGCCGCCTTTTGCTGATCCCTTTCCTTTCAGGACATTCACCGGATTGAACCCTGAGAGATAAAAGGCAGGATAGCTCCCACCGATAACGCCCACAAAAATTACGATGCCAAGTAAACTAAGGATCACTGATGCTTGTGTGACATATGAGAAGGGGAGTTCTTTATTGCTTAACTGGTTGAAGAATGGAAGCAAACCGTAAATAAGAATTAAGCTTACAACGAGTGCGATAAGCGCAAGAATGACAGATTCGGTAATGAATTGTGTAATAATTTGAAGCCGTTGTGAGCCCATCACCTTTCGGATACCCACTTCCTTGGCTCTTCCGGCAGATCTGGCTGTTGCGAGATTCATATAGTTGATACAGGCGATGATTAACATAAATCCCGCTACAGCTCCAAAGACATATATGTATGAGATATCCCCTCCTTCTTCTGCCTCGTCCTGAATCCTTGAATAGAGGTGAATATCAGTGATGCGCTGCAGTTCGTACCGGATCTTTATACCAAACTCTGCAAAGATCGGGTCTACCTTTTCTTTTATCACTTTTAATAGACTTGTGTCCATCTTTGCGAGATCATAGTTGGGCGGTAACTGCACGTAAGTATAAACTCCGAAGTTCCCCCAGCTACCCTGATATCCTGGCATTGTACTTCTGGAAATCAATGCATCGAAAATGAAATGGGAATTTAGGGGCACATCTTCAATAACTCCTGTGACATTGTAGGTATCTCCAGCCTGGTTTTGAAGTGACATTCCTACCGCATCGTCTTTGTCAAAGTATTTCTTTGCCATTGCTCTCGTAACTACTATCGAATTCGGCTTGTCGAGTGCTGTATTTACATCACCGTAAAGAAATTGATAGTCGAACATATCGAAGATCGTTGAGTCGCCGAGATAGAACCTCTCTTCATAAAATGCTTTTTCTCCATTCTTATACAAAGTCC
>CAMLER010000640.1 GCA_946478915.1 uncultured Chryseolinea sp. | reverse complement strand
TATATGAAGGACAATATGATATAATCCGGGAAGTTCACATAGCAGTTTTGGACTTGGCCGGAAAACGAACACGAACCACTGCCAAAATTGATGCTGTTCTCGTATCAGGTGCCGATATTCAATACCGCGAATTCAAATCATCACAAAGCGCTAATGAAAGCAAAAGCCAAGAAATCGTTTACGGCCTTTTAAAACAAAAGGATGCGACAAGCAGACTGTTGCCATATGGGTCACGTGCGGAGGAAGCTTTTGGCGGAAAAACCATGCCGAACTTTAGGGGAGGTCCTGTGATAATTGAACGTCCTCCTCGTTAACAATGAACGAAATTTATGGGTTACGTGACAAGTGGCATAATCATTAAGTGTGCAAATCCTCTTTCAGACAAGACAATATTGAACTTGTTGGACAAGAATGATTTGAGAAAAATTGATGTCGTGTCTCTGGAAGAAGCAACTTCTTCTTCGTTTGAAGGAATGGCTATCGCTCGAACAAAACGCTTAACTTTTATCATTGGCAGGGACGTTGCATATTCTTTGGCGCTCGAAGATCCAGAACTGTCAGTGGTTGATAAGAATTTGGAAAATAAGTCAAGAGAAAGTGAAATACTTGGTTTCCTTATAAATAGCGTAGCAGCTACATATGCGTGGGCGATTTTTCAGAACGGACAGAGGACCAGGTTGAAGTGCATAGCGGATACCAAAGTGATGGTTGATTTGGGTGTCGAAACCGAATACGATAGCGGCTTAGAGATTAACGATGATGGAATTATCACATTGATAGAAAACTTTACGCAGCTTCTCTTCTCAGAAATCTTTTTTGACAAGAGAATTGAAGGTACCGTCTACAACAAATAGTCTTCACCTTTAATTGCACGATGAAGCAGTCATTACAAGCAAAGGCATCGCACGGTCGTTATGGCCAATCCGTTTTCTTTCAAAAGAGAGGAAATAACAAAGATGCTTTTTTCAAACAGGCCATCGTTCAAGCCAAGCCAATTCAGTTACCAAAAACATCTGGTATAGCGGAAGTCCAACGCCTTCCCGACGACAAACACGATTTAACCGCTGTGTCATTATCTGGCGACCCGGTTCTTGAAAAAACCTTCGACAACGAAGCTATCATTGGAAAATTTTCAAATTCAAAGGGTGATCATGTAAAAAGAATTCAGGAAGCCTTGATCCAATTGAGAATCGACGTCGGCGAATCAGGGGCAGATTCAAAATTTGGTACAGATACGGAAAATGCTGTAAAGACCTTTCAGCATGATGCAGGTATGAGCAAGGCTGAACAGGATGGAATTGTTGGACGAAAAACGCTTGGGCTACTGGACAGGAGCGTGAGGAATGATGCCGTATCCGCAGATACCGATATTGTTGAAGCAGACCTCACGGTAAAAGATCCAAAGAAGAAAGCCAATGACGAGGCTTGCAAAGGACAGCCTACAGACAAAAGTTGTGACGATACGACAACGGCTCCATTCCGTACGACGATTGTAGATTCCGCACAAAAGGCGATCGATATGATCGACAAAGTTTTGGGTGAACAGTTGCCACCGAAAAAAACTAAAACGACTGATTATCCGAATATCTTTACAAGAATATTCAGAAATAATGATTCCAGAGATGTTAGCTTCAAAGTTGATGAGGTCAAAAAAATCTATGAGGAAGTTAAGGATTTTCTTGGTCGGTTAAAAAAGGAGAAGGATCTCGCACGGTGCGGCACATTGTGTGATGGTGGATGTAGAAGTGGATCCCCCGCCTACCACTCGGAGACTCGTGACGGAAAACACACGATTACTTTTTGTCCAGACTTCGAAAAAGATAAAGACAAAATACTTATCGTTCTCCATGAAGCCCATCACGCAGCTATAACAGGATCAAGCGACCAAGCATACGCGGAAACGCGCTTGTTTGACAAACTTGATCATGCGAAGGCGCTCTTGAATGCTGCATCTTTCCATGTTTATGCCGCATGGGTAGATACCCCCGGCAGTCAGCCCATCGGACCAGACATAAAAGACACCAATTTGATTGATGATAAGAATCAAAAGGCCAATGTAGATATGACGCTCGCTTTTATACACCAATGGTTCAGGCTAGTGCCATTTGATGTGTCTGGAACGGTGCAGGGTGCCCAGGAAGCGAAGGAAAAGGGAAAATACACAAAAAACAATCCGCGGGTTTTTATGCAACTTGTATTCTCCAAGTGGTTTGGGTTGACCTCACCTCCAGCGGTACCAAATGCGAAAGATATAGAAACGTTACAGGCAATAGATGATCGCGTTACTACTATGAAGAAAGCATTCAGAGTTCCCTTTGTAATCCTGGAAACAAAAGATCAAACTTTTTGGACGCGAGGACCGGGGAGTGACATTGCATTGAACCAAAAAGTACTGACGTTAGACCGCAACCATATGGCTACTGCGTTGCTGCAAGAGTTAGTGCATGCTACGCCAGACATCAGCGCTGAAAGCGAAGCATTGTACGTTGGAGCTGTAAACGATATCCGTAATCTCCGAAAATTGGATCCATAGTGCGAAGCTACCGCGCACCTGGCAGTCCCGTATTTGAGGTGGTAGAAGTTTCTCAAGGTTCCCATATTAATTCTTTGTCGAATATTGGGAAAGGCGAGGGTGCAAATTTTTAGGTGGTAGACATGTTCACAGGACATAAAATACGATGCGTTGTAGACTAACTGTTTTTTAAAGAGTTCACGATGGCCAAGAGCTATAGTCCGAGATCACACGGCAACGACCTTGCAACAGAAAGGAAACAACATGTTTCTCGTCGTCCATTTTTTCCTCAAAGTTCTTCGATAAAGAATGCATCAGGGAATAATTTCTTTCCCGGCAACGTAATCCAGCGAATGAGTACGACATGTCAGCCGAAAGAAAAGAGCGTGCAGCGGGCGCAATCCCATTCTGCTCCGGATTATAATGGTGCCCCGGATGGTTTGCAGACTTCAACCGGTGAGGGAAGTGTCTTACCCAAACAAATAAGGGCTGAAATGTCATCGTTGTTTGGAAATGATTTTAGTGACGTGCGTATTCACACCGATAGTGAAGCAACAAAACTTAGTAACCAATTGCATGCACAGGCATTTACACACGGCAACGATATCTATTTCAACGATGGACAATATGATCCACAGTCTACGTCGGGAAAACATTTGCTGGCGCATGAGCCCACGCATATCGCGCAACAGTCTGCAA
>CAMLER010000639.1 GCA_946478915.1 uncultured Chryseolinea sp. | reverse complement strand
AATTCCGGAAATTTTTTCCAATGCGGAAGCCGCGCCACTCCTTTGTGCGGGTGCCATTGGATACCGTTCTCTCCAACTTGCTGAAATAGAAAATGGCGACATCTTAGGTCTGATGGGATTTGGCGCCTCAGCACATCTCGTTTTGAAAATGGCCACATACTTATATCCAGATTCAAAAATTTTCGTTTTTGCAAGAAATGCTCAAGAGCAGGATTTCGCCAGGAGTCTTGGTGCGTTTTGGGCAGGAAGCATTGATCAATCGCCACCTGTTAAAGCTGACGCCATTATTGACACCACCCCCGCCTGGCTTCCAATGATAAAGTCGTTGGAAAATCTTAACCCGGGCGCACGGCTTGTCATCAATGCAATACGCAAGGAAGAATCTGACAAAAAATCTTTTCTGGATCTGGATTACAGATCCCATCTATGGATGGAGAAGGAGCTCAAAAGTGTCGCAAATATAACCAGGAGAGATGTCAGAGAATTTTTGGAGCTTGCCTCAAAGATTCCCGTAAAGCCGGAAATTGAATTGTATGATTTCAAAGAGGCCAACAAAGCCTTGCTCGATTTGAAGCATCGACACATCAAAGGAGCAAAAGTTCTCATCATGGACGAATGATCAAGGTTTACAATTTTATCAAAACGCGACCCACCTTAAACCCGATTCCCAATTCATATCTTCACCCAAGCTGATTTGGCCGGGGCCTTCTGATACACCTGCTCTACCGGTGCCGCATCTTCCTTCGGCGCAGAGTGTTTTCTTTCCCAGATACGCACTACATAAAACAAGAGAATAATCAGGACGATAATAATAAAGTATGTAAAAACGCGCGCGATACGTCTGATTTTTTGATCGCGTTCGTGACGGGCCATGATATCCCCATAGTTCCGGTGTTGAGCAATTCTACCGGAACTTATGCGATTTCTCCTCAATCGGATCTCATTCCTTCCCATCGTACTTTATCCGTAATTTAAAGTTTTTTCTCAGCCTGTCCAGTGCGCGATATGTTCTCATTTTTGCACCGCTTTCCGTAATATCAAGGATAAACGCGATCTCCTTAAAATCTTTATCCTCGAAAAACCGAAGCTGCAGAACGTGTAGCATATCCGTTGGAAGCTCCTTCAGGTAGTCCATTAAACGCTGTATGACTTCCTCGTCATAGCCTTCATTTGCCTGGTCCATCAACTCACGGACGCGCGTTTCTTCTATACTGAATATTTGTGTACGCTTCTTCTTACGGTAATGTTTGTTTACCTCATTGCTGGCAATTTTATAAAGCCAGGCTGAGAACGGCACGCCCCGGAACTCATAACGTTCAACATTCTTTAAAACGGTAAGAAAAGTTTGCGAACAAAGATCAGCTGTAAGATCTTCATCGTCGGTTTGACGGTAAATAAAGCTGAAAATCCGGTCAAAATATTTCTCATACAGCACGCCAAACGCCTTTGGGTTGTTCTTAGATCGGTCCAGGATCAAATACTCATCGAGTATCTCAGCTTCTGACATGCTGCGTGTTTACAGGTTATTAATCCGAAATATCTTGTAAAGTCACAAAATAGTCCTCTTTGAGCAACTTTAAAGCGTTACGCGGCATTTCTCAGCCATCGGGAATGCGTAAATGATGCCTTTTCGAGAATTATAAATTATCCCGTATACAGGGGTATTACGTATCTTAGCAATTACCTGAACTTTGTATTAGGTGTAACGCATGAGCAGGGTTTATTTCTTCGTCTTTATCATTAGCCTTTTCCCTTCAATTCTTAAGGCGCAGGACGATTATTATACAACCAGGGCCTATACCGTCATGAATGGCCTCCCACAGTCACAGGTTTTGTGTGTCCTTGAAGATAGCAATGGTTATTTATGGATGGGTACCCATGGCGGTGGATTGGCGCGCTTTGATGGGAAGGAATTCAAAGTCTACACAACACGAAATGGATTGCTTTCCAACTCAGTCCTGGGTATTCATAAAGATCGCCATAATAATTTATGGTTGATGCATGCCAGAGGCGCTACTAAATATGATGGCATTGAGTTCAAAAAATTTCAGGACCTGAATAGCACGTCTGCCAAGTCAAAAGCGATGTGGAAGATGTTTGAGGTTAATGACACATTATTCATTTTGTCCGGAAGAGATGGCATTACTAAAATTTACAACGATTCAATCTATTACACAGATAACACATTGCCTTATGAGGTCAGAAGGATGCACATCGGACCTAATGGCGAAGCGTGCTTTTACTTGCAGGATGAGACTTTCCTGATACGGCGGCAGGATCAAATTATCAGAATTAGAGCTGATAGTGCGATTCGGGGCTTTGCCAACTTCTTCAATTATAAGGATGAAATTTTTCTGCGATCCAGGTTGGGGACGTATCGACTCGATCTGACAGAAAGAAGATTAATAAAAATGCCTTGGCAGATTGATAAATACGTGCTGCATTATGACGAAAAAGATGACGTTTTCTGGACAACTAATCCCGATGGACTTTTTAGGGGAAGGCTCAAAGAAAACATTTTGAAAAGCGACACGATAGCAAAGGGTGTTGAGCCAGAGCAGGTAATCCGCGATGCTGAAGGCAATACATGGATCGCTACCAATGGCTATGGCTTGTATAAATATTATGTTCGTGATTTCAAGCCATACTTGCAAACGAATTTTGGCGGAGTGATGACACTCGCCAAAGATATTGCGGGTGATATCTGGCTTGGCACCATGAGCAGAGGTCTTTGGAAAGTCTCGGGCAAAAACCTTCAATCGTACGTGGATCCAAAGGAGCCATACAGAAACATGGTAAGTATAGTAAGAAGTTCTCCTTCTGGAGAAGTATGGGTGGGAACGGGTTTTGGACTGGGTAGGTATAACAAAAACACCGATGACTTCAAATGGTATTTGCCCAAAGATGGGTTATCTGGTGTAGCTGTACGGTCAATTGAGTTCGATGACAAGGGGATGTGGGTGAGTACGAACAATGGACTGGATTTTTATGATGGGATATCTTTCAAGAAGTTCTCTTCAGCTGACGGACTTGACGGCAATCGCGTGCAAGTAATGCATTACTCCAAGCCGAGGAAAACGCTATATGTGGGCACTTCTTCAACGCTCTATGCGCTGGAAGATGAAAAATTCTCAGCTATACCAGTTCCGGAATTATCGAACGCCGCCATTTTAAGTATACAGACTTATAAGGATTCATTGATTGTGTTGGGAACTGGTG
>CAMLER010000638.1 GCA_946478915.1 uncultured Chryseolinea sp. | reverse complement strand
AATCTTAACATAATTTTAGCAGCATATTGGGAAGCGTTGCAATCCCAATAATCCTTAAATCTGACGAATCCAAATTCAGACATTCACGATGGGCGAAGAGATACAAGACGAACTTACCTATAAAATCATTGGATGTGCCATGAAAGTTCACAGCACATTGGGTAATGGTTTTCAAGAATTGATTTATCAACGCGCGCTGGCGGTGGAATTTGAAAAGCAGGGAATTCGATTTGACCGTGAAGTTGAGATGCCTATCTTTTATGAAGAAAGGAATATCGGTAGCCGGAGAGCAGATTTCCTGGTGCAAGAAATTTTGCTTATTGAACTAAAAGCTTTGATACAATTGGAAGATGTTCATCTCGCTCAAGGATTGAATTACTTGGTAGCATACAAACTCGAAAAGGGTTTGTTAATCAATTTTGGAGCTCGTAGCCTCCAGGTAAAACGGCTTCGTCGACCAAGACGTCAAAAATTGTAATCGTCTCATAATGGTTGGAGTCTGTTCGTCCGGGTCCGCTTAGTTCCGAATCGGTATTGAATGCTTGAGATCGATTGATGTCATTCGGCAGGAAATTACGACCAACCTGAATTCGAGATCTCGGCGAAAGAGCGAAATCAACTCAGATTAGATATTTCGAAAGTGCAACCTTCAACACATACTCGCGTTATATTACTTATAATTTTGTATATTAACTGCAAATATCCCCACCATGAGCAGAGTTATCGGCGAATTAGAAGAGCTTATTCTACTTGCAGTATGTATCCTCGACGGGGAGGCGTATGGGATCTCGGTGAAAAAAGAAGTTGAACGCCATACCGGCCGGTCGATTTTGTTGGGTGCGATACACATCACATTGTATCGATTACAAGATAAAGGGCTGCTCGAATCAAAGCTTGGAGGTAGCTCGGAAAAGCGCGGTGACCGTCGCAAGCGGTTGTTCAAGGTTACAAAGAAAGGAATGGCACAGCTGCGGACTTCGCAGGAGGTACGGCAAAAGATGTGGGGTCTCATCCCTCAACTCAGTCCCGGGTCATGAACAACACCAGGAAATCGTTGGCTCGAAAGATCGCCGGCTCCTTGATCGAACGCTGGGTTGGACGTGCGTACCTTGAAGAATTTCTCGGCGACCTGGATGAAATGTACGAAGATCGCCTTGCAGCAAGAGGCAAGGTAATCGCAGAATCAATGTATTGGGTCGATGCTATTCATCTCATCGTCGGCTTCTCTTCACCGGTAAAAAAACAAAATCACACTATGTTTCTCGGCAACATGATCAAGATCGCCTGGCGCAACGCGAGGCGCCAGACGCAATTCACTATTCTCAATTTGATTGGCCTTACGCTGGGCATTGCCACTTGTCTAGCCATTGGGTTGTACGTTTATGATGAAAGCACTTATGATACCTTCCACGCCAACGGCGAACGTATCTATCGCATCAACCAGCCGATGATCTGGGGCGAGTGGAGCGAAAAAATGTCGACCACCGGGCCGGGTGTTGCCGAGGCAATCAAAACGGATCTTCCCGATTTCGAAGCGGTTACCAGAATTTTGTTTATAGGCGAACAGTTGATGCGAGTAACCGTGGATGATAAAGCGATCAATTTCAAAGAATCAAAATACTACGTTGCTGAAGAAAATTTCTTTAAGGTGTTTTCTTTTCCATTTCTAAAAGGAGATCCCAACACTGCGTTGAAGGAACCTAACTCCATGGTTGTAACGGCGTCCACCGCTAAACGCTACTTCGGAGATACGGACCCGATTGGTAAAATGATTGAGGTGCGATATACGACGGGAACTGTCGATCCTTTCATTGTAACTGGAGTAGTTGCTGACATTCCTACGCAATCGCATCTTCAGTTTGATATGCTTGGATCAATCACATCGGTCAAGCAATTTGTTGAGAGCAAATCGACGTGGATATGGACAATTTTCGGAACCTATGGTTTAGTAAAAGAAGGCACTGATGTTGCCGCGCTCGAGAAAAAACTTCAGGCGCTTCCTCCGAAATGGGCGGGACAAACTACGCAGGGAGTTTTCAATCAGTCGTTCGAACAATTTACAAAAGGTCAACCGTGGACGCTCTTTCTCCAACCCTTAAAAGACATCTACCTGTCGAAGTCCCCTGCGTACAACCGCTTTGGTCCGTCCGGGAACCCCGAATTTGTTTTGATCTTCGGCGCGGTAGGTGTACTGGTGCTCATGCTTTCCTCCATTAACTTCATGAATCTTTCTACTGCAAGGTCGAGCAACCGGGCGAAGGAGGTTGGTGTGAGAAAAGTGCTTGGCTCGGAGAAAACCACACTGGTACGACAATTCATGGTTGAGTCTGTGTTATATGTGACAGTAGCAACGGTAGGTGCACTGCTTGTCGTGCAACTTTCGTTGGATGCCTTTAATACCGTAGTCGAAAAAAGATTGTCGCTCTTGACTCATCTAAACAACCCGTACTTTTTCGGTGCCCTTGCGACTTTCATACTGGTTGTTGGGCTAGCAGCCGGAAGCTACCCAGCATTGTATTTGTCGGCGTTTAAGCCGGCAGAGACACTGAAAGGAAAGGTACGCGCGGGATTTAAGGGCGCCGGAATTCGAAACGGCCTGGTGGTATTTCAGTTTACTGTCTCGATCGCGCTGATCATTTGTACTTTTTTCGTTCAGAAACAATTGTATTATTCGAGCAAGATAGATGTGGGTATCAGCAAAGATCACGTTCTACATATTCACAACATGCATCAGCTTGGACAGGGTGCTGATGCGTTAAAAAATAAATTACATAATAACCCTGCATTCACAACGGTTGCAAAATCGGGAACGCTTCCGCCACATGTTTGGATGAGTGACCGCTATCGCGCCGAGGGCATCGACCAACCGGTCGTCGATCTCTATTACATGCGCTGCGATGAAAATTCCTTACCACTGCTACAAGTCGATTTCATTGCCGGACGCAATTTTGATCCGGCGAATGCCGCGGATAAATACAATGTTATTATCAATGAAGAAGCGGCAAAGGTGCTTGGTTATGGGGCCAAAGAAACCTGGGCTGACAGTTCCCCATTGGGGCGATTCGTGGTTCAGTCATTTGGCTCGGAAGATAAATTCCAAATTATTGGAGTAGTGAAGGATTTCAACTTCAACAGCGTCAAACACAAAATCGGACCGTTGCTGATCATGCACAACGACAATGAGAAACACTGGAGTTACGATGTAGGCTTCCCGTCCTT
>CAMLER010000637.1 GCA_946478915.1 uncultured Chryseolinea sp. | reverse complement strand
ATCGACGTTGGTGAAAGCTATCATGGGCGAAATAGATTTTGAAGGAAAGCTTCAGGTGGGCCATAACTCAATGATTGGTTACTTCGCACAAAATCAGGCTTCACTTCTCGATGAAGATCTGACCGTATTTCAGACAATTGACCAGGTGGCGGAGGGCGACATCCGCACGAAAATAAAAGATATCCTGGGCGCCTTCATGTTTAGCGGCGAAACAATCGATAAGAGAGTAAAGATGTTGTCGGGCGGAGAGCGAACTCGCCTGGCAATGATCAAATTACTATTGCAACCCGTCAACTTGTTAATTCTTGACGAACCTACCAATCATCTTGACATTAAGACGAAGGACATACTGAAAGATGCACTCAAAGCTTTTGACGGTACTTTGATTCTTGTTTCACACGATCGCGACTTTCTCGATGGTCTAGCAAACAAAGTATTTGAATTTGGTAACAAGCGCATCAAAGAACATTTCGAAGACATCGCCGGCTTCCTGCGAAACAGGAAGCTGGAGAATTTGAAAGAGATCGAAAGATCTTCGGTGAATGGCAAGTAATATTTACATTTTACATCCGGAAGATTTTAGATTAAATATTCAATGTAAAATTCTTCAACAAAAAATGTAAGAGCCAGTTGCACTTAATCCAACGTTGAAAATCTAACTATTTTCAATATTCCTCACCACTGGCATTTCAGTCTTTTTCTTGTACCATCTCCATACGGCAGTACCAAGTCCGCCGATAGCGAGCGCAATCAATTTGATATTCTTAAGCAGCAATGCGAAAATTCCAGCTTTTGCCAGCACCTTACCAGCTACCAGGCCGCCGATAGTCCACGCTGCCACCTCATCGATTTCTGGATTGAAGTCGGCATATTTATTACCATCGGCGTAATTGAAGGAGGCCAGCACGGGTGCGATATTCTTTTGCACATCAGGAAGCTCCATCATAGATGCAACTGCATTTAAAACGAGAACACCTTTTCTTCCAAGGATGCGTACATTATAATTTAAGGTAGTGCCTTCAGTTTCTCCAAATTTTATCTCTTTGGCCCAATGAAGCACTTTTTTCTCCTTGTCGTAATAGGGTTGTGCCGCCCAACCAATAATAGCAATCGATTCGTACCCTTCCTTCATTCGTTCAGCATTTGCAGCGGCGGCATCACTTTGTATCTCCTTTAAAAGTTCATCATAGTCGATTTCTTCGGCGTCGTCGTCCTTCACATATCCCATTTCCTCGTAGGTGATAATAAATGCCCATGACCGTTCATCGGTGATCCCGATATTCTCAGGCACAATCATTCCCAGGGTACCCTGACCGTGGGGATTTCCCCAAAGATCATGAATGATATAGTCAGCTTGAGCGGCGTCCAGATATCGAAATCCCTCGGGAACATTTAGTGTTCCAATTCCATCATCCAAAATGATCTGGCCATGTTGATATTTAAAGGAGGCTTCGAGGCTGTCAAAGAAGAGCGTTACGCTATCCTTGTCGTTTGCTATCGAAGCGTTAACAAAGCTAAAACATAATAGAAGTGTGATAAAATTTTTCATAAAGCAGGGTTGAGGTGATGGTTTAGCGCTGCCAAAAGCTTTTTAAAGCGGAGGCAATCGCAGTGATTCGTAGTTGGTTTACTTACTGAAGAAAAGCAAATAGAAAGAAAAAGCGAAGGTGCTGTAAGGAAAGTAACAGACGGGTTTTCATCAATTAAATTCAACAGACAGAATGCATTAGCAGGATACCAAAGGCTTTTTTTCGGCGCAAACTGCATTGCACCGTGCATAAAAAAATGACTAAAAACATACGCAGGAATTAGATGATGAAAATTTCAAGTATCTCCCCTGCCCTGATGCATCACCGACAGGGCAGGCTGGTTTTTTTCGGAAATTGTTAGAGATTAGATAAAAATTTCTTCACCATGCAGGCAGACAGACGTAGCTTTCTCAGGAGATCATTCGTAACGGCGGCGGGATTGATATCATCGGCAGAACTTACCGCAAAATCCATACGACTAAAGTCAGAAACATCCCATCCGAAACAGACTTCGAGTGTGGCGCCTATACGATTCTCAGTCATTGGTTTGAACCACGGCCATATTTATGGACAGGCCGAAGCAATTATCCGAAACGGGGGCAAACTTGTTTCATTTTTTGGTAAAGAGCCAGAGTTGGTCAGTGCGTTTCAAAAAAGACACCCGGACGCGAAGCTTGCTCGTAGCGAGAAAGAAATTCTGGAGGATTCAAGTATACAACTCATAGTAAGCGCCTCTATTCCGATCGATCGTGCGCCGCTCGGGATTCAGGCCATGAAGCATGGGAAGGATTTCATGGTTGACAAACCCGGAATTGTAACCCTTGAACAACTGGAAGAGGTCCGTAAAGTTCAAAAGGAGAGCAAGCGGATCTATTCAATTATGTATAGCGAGCGATTTGAGAATAGAGCAACCGTTAGGGCGGGCGATCTTGTTAAGGCCGGCGCAATTGGAAAGGTCATCCAGACGATTGGCCTGGGACCTCACCGCATAAATCTTAAATCCAGGCCTCAATGGTTTTTCGACACCAAGAATTACGGGGGAATAATTTGTGATATCGGTTCCCACCAATTCGACCAGTTTTTATTTTTTACCGGATCGACCCGTGGCGAAATCGTTGCATCTCAGGTAGGGAATGTTCACTACCATGAGTATCCAAAGTTTGAAGATTTTGGGGATGTAATGGTGAAAGGAGATGGTGGAACAGGCTACATCCGCGTCGATTGGTTTACACCTGATGGGCTAAATACCTGGGGCGATGGCAGGTTGACAATATTGGGTACAGAAGGATATATCGAACTGCGCAAAAATGTGGACATCGCCGGTCACGAAGGCGGTAATCATCTTTTCCTGGTCGACAAAAAAGAAACCCGTTACATAGACTGTAAAAATGACCCCCTCCCCTATGGTCAACAACTCATTAACGACATCAACGATCGAACAGAGACTGCCATGACACAAGCGCATTGTTTTCTGGCTACTGAACTTGCATTGCGTGCACAAAAAGGTGCGCAGAAACTGGATCTAAAAAAATAGTTACGTCAGACTTACCTTGTAATGATCCTTCAGAGGCCATGATAGGACCGACATAATGAGTAAGGCTTCTGCAGCCATGTACAACACGGCATTAAAGGCATGTGAATACTCCCATTGTATTCGTAAATCCCGCCATGACTGGGGTTGAAACGTCCAG
>CAMLER010000636.1 GCA_946478915.1 uncultured Chryseolinea sp. | reverse complement strand
GCCGTGGTAATGGGACACGAAGTCGCGCATGCAATTGCTAACCACGGTCGCGAGCGAATGAGCACCCAAATGCTCGCCCAGTATGGATTGGGTACAGTATCTGCTCTAATGGGTCAAAATCCGGGGGCGGGTAAACAATTGTTGATGCAGGCAATCGGGGCAGGAACCGGTATTGGATTGCTAAAATTTAGCCGCGAGCATGAGTCTGAAGCAGATCATATAGGATTGATCTTTATGACTATGGCGGGATACGATCCTTATGAAGCACCAAAATTCTGGGAGCGGATGACCGAGAATTCAGGTGGCCAGGAACCCCCGGAATTCATGTCTACCCACCCCTCACACAGCACCCGCGTAAAAGACCTTCAGGGTTGGATTCCTGAAGCATTAACGTACAAGAAATAGGGTAGAGAGATGCGGTGGATTTGGGCCTTCATAATTTTGTTTCCAGTAACGCTGGTTGCACAGATTGATTCCACCGTTTATGAAATAGAACAATATAGGAAAGAGCAAGAGTCCAAATTCCGAGATCCCAATGAATCTCCTCTCGACAAAAAGCTGAGAAAAAAATTCAAGGGATTAAATTATTATCCAATCAATCTCTCTTACCGCGTTGAGGCAAGGTTCGTGAAAACTGAAAATCCGGTATTGTTTAAAATGAAGACCACTACGGAGCGCCTACCCGAATACCAAAAATATGGGGAGCTTCATTTTGAACTTGACGGCGAAGCAAGGATACTTGAAATTTATCAAAGTCCAGAGATCATTCAAAAGCCGGGACTGGAAGATTACTTATTTGTTCCTTTTACTGATGAAACAAATGGAGATGAAACTTATGAAGTAGGCCGCTACCTCGATTTCAGAGTTCCCACATCAGAATATGTCATATTGGATTTTAATAAAAGTTATAATCCCTATTGCAGCTATGGTTCTGCATACTCCTGTCCGATTCCACCACAAGCAAATCATCTTCCATTAAAGATCCCTGCTGGTGAAAAGAAATTTTCCTCCGCTGTTACGCATTAAAAATTTAAAGAGTGCAAGTCTGCAAAGGATAGAATGACTCATTTGCAGCGGGCGGGATGCGATGCTCTTTACCGAACCATTTCTCAATTTCAATCCGTGCTACATGTATAGGTGTTGCATCCTGTTCTGTGAATTCCTCATAATTTTCACCAGGCACATCTTTAAAAAATTTGTCAAAGAACAGTGCCATCGACCTCATCCGCTCTTGATCCTCCGTCAGGATCTTGACTTTTCCATACATGATAACACTCTGGTATTCACATCCAAAATCAACAGCGCGTTTTGCGGTATACAGCTTTCCATATTTATGGACAGAAACACACACCTTTTTACCGTCCGCAATCTCCTTGCCTGCAACCCCGTGTTTCGAAAAGTGAAAAACAATTTCATGGGCTGGTTCATCATAAGTGAAGAATGCGACGTGATTATGCGGATAGCCATCGCCTTCAATAGCAATTGTACAGGATACAGAGTTGTCCAAAACCGACTTCAAAAAAAGTGGATCGGATTGCTGGCGGTCTTTACGTCGTACTTCCTTTGGATATTCTTTCAAACTTCGCTTGTAATAAATCTCAGACTATGTGCGATGCACGTAAACTTAATAAAAATACCATTGGCGTGGCAAACCTGCTCCATTGAAGTTCTTTTATACCTTTGCACCGTGGTGCCTGGATAATCAACTTGTGCCCAAATTTGTTATTTTGATTGATAAACATATGAAGCAGATTTCTACATTGTTATTGGTTCTAATAATCGGTATATCATCATGGGCCCAAAATACTACAACACTTTCCGGAATAATAAGCGACACCAGAGTCCAGCCTATCGAGGGAGCTTCAATAAGATTGCTCAACACGTCGGTAGGGGCAGCAACAAATAGCGCTGGCGAATTCACCATCAGCGACTTACCCCGGGCAAAATATACGATTGAAATATCAGCCGTTGGATTTGCCAGCATTAAGCGGGATGTGGATCTCACCACCGATTTTGGGCCGCTTAGAATTCAAATGGTTGAGGATGTGCGACAGCTTGATGCCATCATTGTAACCGCTGAAAAAAAAGAGGACGATCTTCAACGTATACCGGTTAGTATCAGCAACATCTCCTCACAACAGTCAGAAGAATATCGTTTATGGAACATAAAGGATATAACAGCGATCTCCCCGAACGTGTATTCAGCCAATCCGGGAGATAACCGTAACGTAACCTCGATACGGGGAGTTACCACAACGTCGTATGACCCGGCGGTTGCTACGTATATTGATGGCGTGAATCAGTTTAATCTCGATACATATATCGCGCCGGTGTTTGACATTGAGCGGATCGAAGTTCTTCGCGGGCCCCAGGGAACGCTATACGGAAGAAATGCGATGGGTGGTGTTATTAATATTATTACGAAGGAGCCAACAAATTCCACACATGGTTTTGCCGAGGCGAATGTTGGTAACTATGGTCAGCAACGGTTTAGTATAGGTGTCAGAACCCCTGTGATTAAAGATAAATTATTTCTTGGAATTGCCGGAATGTTCGACAGGGCCGACGGCTTTTATGATAACACGTTCTACAATGAGGATTTTGACAAGAAACATAGTTATACCGGCAACTATTATCTAAAATATCAAGCCACCCCCAGGCTTTCGTTTACTTTAAATCTGAAGAACCATAGCAATAGAAACGACGGCGCATTTGCGCTTGCGCCAGATCCTGAGACTGCCTTCGCTAAACCATTCGAAGTGGAGCAAAACGCGTTAACAACATTAATAGATAATACGCTAAACACTTCGCTGAATATTCAACATGCCGGGTCCATAGCTAACTTTACATCCCTTACAACGTATCAGTCGAATCACCGCTACTACGACGATCCGATAGATGGAGACTTTTCGCCTGCTGATATCATTACAATTGGAAACAACTATGGCAACAATTGGAACAATGTGAAAGTATGGACGCAGGAATTCAAGTTCACCTCTTCGCCTAACGTATATTTTCCACTTCAATGGACCGCCGGTGCCTACCTGTTCTCACAGGATAGTCCGAACAAGCAAGCAACTATCTTTGGTGAAAACGGTGACCTGTTTGGGGCACAACCTTTTACTTCAGTGGTAAATACTACCGAAGCGGAGAGCAAGGGCGTTGCTTTTTATGGACAACTGACCTATGTGATAAACGATCATTTTGATGTCACCTTAGGCG
>CAMLER010000635.1 GCA_946478915.1 uncultured Chryseolinea sp. | reverse complement strand
CTCAACATCATTTCAATTGAGTTGCCACCCCTGCGTGAACGTGGGGATGATATTATTTTACTCACTAATTTTTTTCTTTCAAAATATGTACGGGAACTGAATAAGTCGCCGATGCGATTTACGCCCCGGGCTGTAAAAGTTTTGAAAGGATATGGTTGGCCTGGAAATGTAAGGGAGTTGCAAAATCTTATTCACCGACTTGTCATCATGGCTGATGATGAAACTATTGATACACCTGATCTGCCCGAATCTTTTCGCTACTCCGCAACCCGGTCCAGAGGACTTGGCCGAAAGTTGGAAGATGTAGAAAGAGAATATATTCTTGATGTTCTCGCTGCTAACAAAAACAACATTTCCCAAACAGCTTCCCTGCTTGGGATAGATCGGAAGACATTACGCGACAAAATCAAGAAATACAAAGTGTAATTTATCGGCAACATACGGAGGTACTCGCGATAATAAACGCTCCATCGAAAATTCCTATTTTTCTGCAATGTTCATAGGGCAAAAACGTTTCTAATGGTATACATTTTGACTTATGTTTCCTAGTTCGAAAATTTTTTGTAGTCCCTAATGGGACGAATCACTTAAAGCGTTGAAGAATGCTGGACAACATTGCGCATAAAAAAAACGGAACAGAACCCAAAAACGGAAAATGGAAAGAGTTCAATAAGCATGCAGTTTTAGTAGCGGAAGGATGCTATGTTCAGGATCTTAAACATGGGTTGTGGCGACAGTATTATGAATCCGGGGAGTTGATAATCGAAGAGTCCTATGATCATGGAGTCTTACACGGGCGTTACTCAGCCTATTATTTAAATGGCCAGGTGATGGCAGAGGGTCCATATGTTAACGGCAAACGGGAAGGCTTTTTTCATGTTTATGACGAAAGTGGCAAGAGGATCAAGACAACGTTGTTCGCTAATGATATTGAAGTTGAAAACTCCATGAATATCAAATCCCATCATTCAAGCAACTGAGTTCAGTGCAGTTCAATTGTCTATAGGATCAGAGAGCGCCGCTAAGCAATTCCTTTCATTTGATACAGAGTGTTTTGCTAGCCGAAAGTTCCCCAGCTTTTGCAACCCTGCCAAATTGGTTATTTTGATTTAAGCCAAACAAAGGGTAACTTCTCGTTATGAGATCCCTGATTTTTATTCTTTTGGTCGTTGTATCAGCGCATCTTGCGCACGGCCAAATTCTCAGGGAGAATGAAAAAAAGGAATTTCAGTTCGATGAGTACAAATTTCCTCTGTTTCCCTTTAATCCCAATTTCTCAGAAGATTCCACATGGCTCAAACCAGAAAGGCGATTGGATGGCTTCAGACGTCAGCGTTTTGAGGTCGACAAAAATCTTTTTCAACGCCATGGCTATACACGGAACGATCATTTGCGTGATCATGTCCGCGAGGATATTTATTCTCCCTTTGACAGAATGCCGTGTCTGAAGCCTTACGGATTGTTCCGAATGAATGTGCTTGAGCCGGATTTATCATTGTACAATATGCCAGTAAGGTAGCATTCAAGAATTAAGGCAGCGCAAATGCCATAATGGATCCTCCCGGCTTTTTTTCATCACCGGCTACAGATATGGCTACATATTGTTTTCCATTTGCATAGTAGGTAGATGGCGTGGCATTGGCGACTGCGGGCAATGTTGTTTCCCATAATAGTGTACCATTGGTTTTGTCGTATGCGCGAAACTTTTTGTCATGCGTACCTCCTATGAACACCAGGCCTCCCGCGGTAACAATTGGACCACCGTACCCTTCAGCACCCGTTTCAGGACCCCCGGGTTCCTGCAATTCAGGGTGATTGCCTATGATAACTTTCCACGCGTATTCACCTGTGTTTAGATCGATCGCATTGAGTGATCCCCACGGAGGTCTAAGTGCGGGACGCCCTTCAATATCCCTGAAATGACTAAAAGCGGTAACATTTAAATACATTTGAATGCTGTCGCGTGACTCGGGATTTTCATCGACGGCTTCTTTGTTGAGATGAACTTCGAACAGATCATTCTCTGCACGCGAAGGACGGGTAGTTGTAACGTCGTATAAGAAAGCTATAATGGCTTCCTCGCTACCGCTGAGTAAGTTTTTGAAGGCTGGCATGCGACCACTACCCTCCATGATTTTAGACAGCGCTATCTCCTTTGCAATTCTATCCTTAATATTTCGGAGGGAGGGATAATCCGGCTCTATACCGCTTCTATCGCGACCATGACATGTTGCGCAATGCTTCATGTAAATTGCCCTGCCCCGGTTAAAAGGAGAAAGTTTCTCCTGGCTTTTTTCGGGGGTGACCTTTACCAAATGATCCAATTCCGGTGAATCTGACGACTTAACGTAAAATATTCCTGTCTCCCGATCAAAAGCTCCTCCACCCCAGTTCGAACCACCTCGAGTGCCCGGTATCATAAGCGTGCCCCTCAGGTCGGGTGGAGTAAAAAGACCTTCGTAACGCAGGGACCTGAATTTCTTAACGAGTGAATCATGGGCAGCAGGCGAATAATTTGTGAGATCGGCTTCGGTCATGCGTTGCCTGGAGTACGGCGCAGGCTTAAGTGGAAATGGTTGTGTTGGCCAGGCCTCTTCGCCAGGGACAAAAGATGGCGGGACTGGTCGCTCTTCGAGGGGAAACAACGGTTGCCCTGTTGTACGATCAAGCACGAACAGAAATCCCGTTTTAGTTGTTTGGGCAACAGCATCTATCTTCTTGCCTTCGTGTTCAACAGTCACTAGGTTTGGTGGAGCCGGAAGATCATAATCCCACAGATCGTGGTGCACGGTTTGGAAGTGCCATTTGTAAGTACCGGTCCGTGCGTCCAAGGCTACAACGGAATTGCCATACAAATTCTGCCCATGGCGATCACCGCCATAGAAGTCATACGAAGGCGAACCAAGGGCAAGAAATACCATTCCCCGCTCCACATCCAGACTCATTCCTGCCCAGTTGTTCACGCCGCCGACATATTTCCATGCATCTTTTGGCCAGGTTTCGTAGCCCGGTTCACCAGGATGCGGAATGGTATGAAAAGTCCATTCAAGTTTACCACTTCTTACATTGTATGCGCGAATGTATCCGGGCTCGGCGCCATATAGCTCTGATACTTCGGCTCCAAGAATAAGTAGGTCGTCAAACACGATTCCGGGAGATGTCGGAATAACGGAGATCTTGGATGAATCGCCGCGCAAGCCAACATTCATGCTCACCCGACCATTATTCCCCAACGATGT
>CAMLER010000634.1 GCA_946478915.1 uncultured Chryseolinea sp. | reverse complement strand
AAGATTTTTTATTAGAGGAAATACCATGAGAAAAATTATTGGAGCCGTCTTTTTTGTCGGCGTCGCCATTTTAGGATTCAGTCAGCCATCGGATGACCTGCCCGCAGATTTCTTAGGGAAGGATTTTCATAAGCAACGGCGGCAGGCGCTGCGTGATAAATTACCACCCAACTCCGTAGCCGTACTGTTCGCTAACGCCGTCAGGAATCGTTCGAACGATGTTGACTACGTTTATCACCAGGATCCAAACTTTTATTACCTCACCGGGCACAGAGAACCGGACGCTGTCTTGCTGATCTTCAAGGACAATCAAACAGCAAACAATGGTGCAAAATATGATGAAATAATTTTTGTTCAGCCCCGGGATATCGAAGCTGAAATGTGGAACGGAAGGCGTCTCGGTTATGAAGGAGTGAAAACAACGTTAGGCTTAAATCAGGCATTCAACAATACCGATTTCAAGAAGTACAATGTAGACTTCCAAAAATTCGATGTAATTCTTTTTAATGATTTTGAAAACGATGTTCGCGATAATCCGCTGGATTCAGCCGACTTATACAGCCTTATTGAACAATTCAAACAAAAGGTAAATTATCCGAGCGCACAAACTCTAAATGTTGCTCGCGAGAAGCAAGCAAATAATTTGAACACGCGCATGTTGCCGGTGATAATGGGAACGTTGCGGGGGAGGAAGACGCCCGAAGAACTTGTGCTCCTCAAGAAAGCGGTAGCTATTTCAGGAATTGCGCAACGTGAGGTAATGAAAGCCATCAAACCTGGTATGTCTGAGCGGGAGATTCAAGGCATCCATGAGTTTGTATTCAAAAAATACCAGGCAGAAGACGTCGGCTATCCCTCTATTGTCGGCGCAGGGCACAACGGCTGCATCCTCCATTATATTGAGAACTACAAACCAAATGTTAAGAATACGGAGTTGATCCTTATGGACCTCGGTGCAGAATATCATGGTTATACGGCCGACGTGACGAGGACCATTCCGATCTCCGGCAAGTTTTCTGCAGACCAAAGAACCATTTATGATCTCGTGTTAAAAGCACAGGAGGAAGGGATGAAAGCGATAAGACCAGGTGTGACAACGCAGCAGCTAAGCGCAATAACCCACCAAGTGATCAACAAGGGACTTGCAGAGCTCGGCATAATTAAGAGCGAAGCTGAGGATCACACATATTATCCACATGGTTGCTGCCACCATATTGGGCTTGACGTCCATGACCCTATCCCACAAGGACCCCTTGACGAAGGTATGGTAATAACGGTAGAACCTGGGATCTACATTCCTGAAAATGCCCCGTGCGACAAGCGCTGGTGGGGAATAGCCGTAAGAATTGAAGATGACTGCCTCGTAACAAAAGATGGTTTCGAACTTCTTTCCGCGTCTGCGCCCAGAAAAGCCGATGAAATAGAATCGGTGATGAAGGAACCAAGCGCACTGGACGATTTTGAGCTACCTGAAATAAAATAGCTGATAGCTTTCAGCAGACAGCGAGCAATCGATAAGTGCTTTGTACGTCGACAAAAAAACAAATTGCTCTGCCGTCGCGTGTGTTGTAGTCGGCCTCGCCGAATAGCACTTCAGGTTGAATGCGGCCCGTGATGAGTTGGGTTCAGTCAATAACGCTCAAGGTTCGAAAAGAAAAAGTGGCCTTCGATTGCCGCATTTTCATCGCTATCCGAACCATGAATTGCATTTGCCTCAATGGACTTCGCAAACAAATTTCGGATCGTCCCTTTCTCAGCCTTAGCGGGATCGGTTGCGCCAATCAGCTTTCTGAAATCTTCAACGGCATTTTCCTTCTCCAGAATCATTGGAATTATTGGTCCAGACGACATATAACGGCAAAGATCTTTGTAGAAAGGACGTTCCTTATGAACAGCGTAAAATTCTCCGGCGCGCTCTGGTGTAAGCATCGTTTTTTTCAGGGCGATGATCTTGAAGCCGGCTTCTTCAATAATTTTGATAATAGCTCCACTGTTTGATGCGCTTACCGCATCTGGTTTTAACATGGTAAACGTCCTGTTTCGCGACATAGATTTTATAAGGTTATGGTGTAATCGGGCGCAAAAATAGCATAATACGACGTACTCTGGCCATTGCTTATCTGTTTTTGCGAGACAATAACCGCTAATGGCTTGAACAATTGGGAATTATGCATTGACTAGCCGGTAAAATTCTCCATTTTTGCGACTTGCTTTTTAGCAAGCCCATGGAAAACATCCAAGAATTCAAGAAATACCTGGAGACACCCCGAAAAGCGGTCCTTCTGACCCATTTTAAACCTGACGCAGATGCGCTGGGGTCCGCATTGGGACTTCGCCAATATCTTAAGAAGAAGGGCCATTTACCCAAGGTAATCACCCCGAGCGATTACCCTGACTTTATTTCATGGATGCCTGGGAACCATGATGTCCTTGTTTTTCAAAAAGAAAGACCGGAAAAAGCGGCACAATTCATCAAAGAGGCTGATATTATTTTTTGTCTCGATTTTTCGTGCCTGAATCGTATCAACGAACTTGGTGAGATGGTTCGCAAAGCCTCTGCGAAAAAAGTCTTGATCGACCATCACCTTGAACCTGAGAAATTTGCAGATTTCGAGCAATGGGACGGAACCGCCGCTTCAACCGCCGAATTGGTATACCAACTTATTGATGAACTCGGTGACAAAGAGCTGATCAACCATGAAATAGCAGAATGTCTGTACGCCGGGATTATGACTGACACTGGCGGATTCAGACACTCGAATACCACGCATAAGGTTCTCAAAATAGCGTCGGAACTCGTGGAACTTGGGGCCGACCCCTATAGAGTCTCAAAGCTTATTTATGAAACAAATAGTATTGAACGTTTGCGGCTGATGGGATTTGTCCTGAGCGAAAAGCTGCAAGTACTTCCTGAGTACCGCACGGCATATGTCGCACTTACGGCGGAGGAGCTAAAGCGATATGGTTCTCAGACCGGTGATACCGAAGGGCTCGTCAATTATGGCCTTTCAATTAAAGGAATCAGGTTATCAGTCTTAATCACCGACAGAAAAGAAAATATCAAACTTTCGTTGCGATCGCTGGGTAGTTTTTCAGTCAATGACATGGCGCGAGCACATTTCAACGGAGGAGGTCACCGCAATGCAGCCGGAGGTCAAACGTCGCTTAGTCTTGCAGAAACCGTTCAGAAGTTCCTTGAAATTCTGCCCCAGTATAAGAACCAACTTATTAACGAATAACAATTA
>CAMLER010000633.1 GCA_946478915.1 uncultured Chryseolinea sp. | reverse complement strand
TTCATTGCATCTATAATTGCTGTGGTGGAGGTAGCGCACGCCGACACCGTTGTATAGTTCAGTCCCATAAATCCATACCTCATGGCAATCCAACCTGAAGCGATATCAACGATAACTTTAGGAATAAAGAACGGATTTATGCGCGGCGTACCATCCCCTCGCGCATAGTCCATGATCTCTTGTTGAAAAGTATAAAACCCTCCGTTGCCGGAGCCCCAGATCACACCCACGCGCGTTTTATCAATTTCACCGAGGTCGAGACCTGAGTCCTTGAGCGCCTCGTCAGTCGAAGCGAGTGCATACTGGGTGAATGGATCCATCTTACGGATCTCAGACTTTTCAAAATATTTCAGTGGATCAAAATTTTTTACTTCGCAAGCAAACTTCGTTTTGAACTTGCTTGTATCAAACTTGGTGATTGGGGCCGCACCGCTCTTTCCAATGATAAGTGAGCTCCAAAAATCCGACAACGAATTGCCTAATGGCGATATGGTGCCCATACCCGTTACAACTACCCTGCGTTGCTGCATAATGTGTTAAATGGTGATGTTATCTAAAATTCTGTTACAATGTTTCACAATAAGATCCATTGGCTCGCGGGATCTTTCAACGCGTGAAAATATCAAGGCTCCTTCGATTGCGCAAAAGATTGTATATGCTAAGGACCTTGAATCGGTGTTTTCTCGAAACTCGTTTGCCTCGATACCCTTATCGATCAGATCCTGGATAAAACTTACGGTGCTTGTTAGTTCTTTTACTACAACTCTGCGCATAGACGTTCGGTGATCGTCCGCCTCTACGGAAGTGTTAAGCAAGGGACATCCACCCGGAACAGGAGGGCTGAAAACATACGATGAGTAAAAGTCCAGGAGGGCGAAAAGCCTTTCTTTATAGGTTGGCTTATTTGAGACGCGATGAATAACCATTTCACGAACCTTCCGCATGGAATATTTGAATGCCTCCAGGGCAATCTCATCCTTATCAGCAAAGTTTCCATAGACTGCCCCTTTCGTGAGACCGGTGGCTCCGGTCACGTCGGCAAGGGAGGTACCATCGAAGCCTTTTTGATTAAACACGGGCGCTACTTTCTCGACGATGTACTGCCTGGTGCGTTCTGCTTTGCTCACGGAACAAAGATAAACAGAATTATACCAATCGGTATATTTTGAAAAAAAAATAAAAACAGGCCCGAATTACGGTTCAGCGCCTGTTTTTAAACCCAACCAAACTATAGACGAAATATTATAACCAACAACGTGAAGAGAATTTTTTGTTCTAAGCGCTCATCAATTGCAACGTCAACGCTTTTTGGACCAACTCAACTGAATTTTTAGCTTCTGATTTGCGGAGCAAGTTCTTACGATGCGTTTCCACAGTATGGTGACTGATATTTAGCCTGGAAGCGATTTCCTTTGTAGTAAGTCCCGCAGACACCAGAGCAAGCACTTCTTTTTCTTTAAATGTGAAAGCATTCATAATATTAGGAGGTTTAATTATTTCGGTTTTTTAATTTTTACGCTCTTTATGAAAAAGTGTATTCCATGTAACCCATGGGCCGGAAAAATTTTTCTGATTTTTTTTTAAGTATCAGTCTTGCATTCGTCGACTATCAGAGGAAGTCAATCGTTTTAGCTTAAATCCCGCATTTCTGAGAAAAAAAACTAACTTTAAACTGTCTCTTAGTATTGGCTTGAAAAATTAGGTTCGTAACCGGGTTACGAATTCCATCCTTTTACATTAAGGTCGTTATCATGGTAAGTGGTGAAGCCATAAATGAAGTCATACAGAAAATTCGTTCCGGTGGGCAAACTGAGCTTGGGATGATCTATGAAGAATACAGGAAAGAATTTCTACAATGGATCACCAAAGAGTATGATTGTTCCCTTGATGATGGAAAGGACATTTACCAGCTAACGATCCTTATTTTCTATGATAACATAAAGAGAGGGAAGCTGGAACACCTGGTCAGCAGCGTTAAGACCTATTTGTTCGGTATTGGCAAAAACCTCGCGAAGGATAATATGCGCAAGGAAAAGAAATTTGTTCCGATGAACCAGGAGAAATGGATCAAGGAATATTTGATCGATGAGCCAGATCAACAGGTTGACGAAAAAATATTTGCGCTGGCCCGAAAAGCGCTTGAACAACTGGGACAACCATGTCAGCGGCTGATCGAATTATTTTATTATGAAAACAAGAATATGACAGAAATAACAGAGGCCATGCAATACAAAAATCCGGAAACGGCAAAAAACCAGAAATGCAAGTGTATGGCACGGCTTAGAAAGTTGGTCGAAGAGGAGATCGAAAAAAATTCAAACATTTTAAATCATGAAGCCTACTGAGCAAGATATTACGTTAGTCGAAAAATATTTTGATGCTGAGTTAAGCTCCGACGAATTGAGACATTTCAATTCACGGGTCGAGCACGACGAAGATTTCAAGGCATTGGTTCAGCGTGAGAAGATCATTATCGGCGCTATACGAAATCAGGGTTTAATTGACAATCTGCTGTACCTGAAGAGCATCGAGGAAAAAATTCAGGGGGATCAGTCATTTCCCTTAGCTTCGGGCATCAAGGGATGGTATTATTATGCAGCTGCGGCTGTTGTGGCTTTGCTTGTGGCCGTTGCATTTCTACTACCAGGCAAGGAGAATACCGACGAACTCTTCGCAGCCTATTTCACCCCTTACCCGAACTTAGTGCAACCGTTGACGAGAGGAAACGAAACCACTGAACGGCCCAGGGCTTTTCAAGACTATGAGCAAAGAAATTATCAAGCTGCGGCAGAGGGATTTAAGGAGTTGCTTGAAATCAAAGAGGAAGCAGGTGTCCTCCTTTTGTTGGGTAATTCAAACTTAATGCTGGGGAAGTCGGAAGAAGCGCAGGAAAATTTCATTACTTTGATAAAGAATTACGATGAATTCGACCTGCAGGCCAAATGGTTTTTGAGCTTGAGTTATCTGAAGAGTGGCGAAACGGAGAATGCACGAAAAATATTGAAGGAATTGGGAGAGACGGAAGTTTCGTATGCATCCAGGGCGAAGGAGTTGCTGGAAAAGGTAAACTAACCTCTCTTAAAATATGGACGGACCAAACGACAAACGAGAACAACCGGGATTGATCAATTTTACGTTAAAAGTTTCTGCTACCGACCTCCCAAGGGAAGACGAGAATTTCAAGATTAAGCTTAATATGGAGTTCGGTCCGGAATTTGGTTCCGACCTAAGTTCAAGAACAAGCCACCCCAATTT
>CAMLER010000632.1 GCA_946478915.1 uncultured Chryseolinea sp. | reverse complement strand
CGCCCCTACATACGAAATGCCAAACGATCTAATATTCGAAATCACAGGCGGCGCACAGGGACTTATGGTCGTGCCTATGATCATTCTTTTTACAAGACTACTCCCATCCATCTACAAGAGAAAACAGGACGCCCTGAAATGAGGATGGTCAAAATCCGTAAAAAAAAAATTCAGCACGCATAGGAAGTTTTAACTTCCCGCAGTAGAATTTAAAGTGTCAGACGTTGATTGTCTTTCTCCAATTGTCGTTTCAACTTGTCGTATTGTACTTCCTGAACACTAATGCCTTCATCGATTGCCAATGACGCGGCCGTTACCGCCGATTGACCGAGGATCATAAATACAGGTTCCATCCTGATGGAACCGTAGGCGATGTGTGAGCTTGAAACACATACTGGAACAAGCAGATTTTTACACTCTTCCTTTTTAGGCACGAGCGAGCGGTAAGAAATGCTGTAGGGTTTCGGTGTACCCACACCAATGTCTCCCTCGTTCTGTACAAAACCGTCCGGTTTAACATAGCGTTGAACGTTGTGAGAATCCACAGTGTAGCTTCCCATTCCTACAGGCTCGGGGACTTCACGCTTGCTGAGAACATCATGTTCCGTCATGACATACTCGCCTATCATGCGCCTTGCTTCGCGGACGTAGATCTGCCGGGGCCAATTACCATTATCATTAAATTCGTCTTTCGAAAGACCCCATTCGTTCATTTTATTTCTTACATCATCCGGCACACGCGGATCGTGCGAAAGGAAATACATCAAACCCTTTTGGTAAAGCTCATGTTCCTTGATTATCTCGCGCCTCCGTTCATAAGTAGCTTCCGGGTAATCATAATTCATTCCGATATTGTCTGTGCTAAATGGCCCATGATTATTCGTATCCGTCTTCCGGTTGGGTATGTCATCGAACTTTTCGAAAGTCTCGTCCCAACCTGCCGCATACACGCGAGCCAGCAATTCGTATTGAGTTGAATCGTATCCTTGCGGCCGTGCAAAAGGAATTCTGTTGTCAGGATGACTACTAAGGCACATCCTAAAACAATACGCCTGGATCCGGTGATCGCCATCTCCTTTTTTGCCAGGGTCATCCTTGGATATTCGAGGTAGCAAGCCGCTGGACGGATCGCCAGGCACAACATAGGGATCAATATTTTTTGCGAACCAATGCTTATGGTGCAGCACGCCTGTCTGAATACCATTCCATTCTTCCTGGTAGACGCTCGTTGCCTCTCGACCGACGTGGTAACTAATACCAGCCGCAGCCATAAGATCTCCTTCATAGGTCGCATCCAAAAACATTTTGCCTTTGAATGTTTTTCCGCTTAGCGTTTTGATAGAAACTATTTTGCCATCATCCAACACCACTCCATTCTCGCGATCGAGCCATTCATCCCGCAGGATGCTTAATTCATTTTCTTTGACAAAGTTTTCGAAGACATTTTCTGCTGCATGAGGTTCAAAGATCCACATCGTCCGGTTGCTACCATCAATAGCGGGAGTACCCTGACCTTTGTTTCCGTACTCTGACTTTTGCTGCCATTTCCACGACTCCGGTTTATCATAGTGAAGATATAAGCGGTGATAAAATTCGCGTGAAAGTCCGCCGATCACCTCTTTGTTTCCGGTATCGGTAAATCCCAGCCCACCGGAAGAAAGACCTCCCAGATGCTTATCGGGAGAAACCACGATGACGCTTTTACCCAACTTTTTTGCTTGCACCGCTGCCGTTATTGCTGCCGATGTTCCACCATAGATGATAATATCAGCTGTATGAATTTGGTCGGACTGTTCCTTCCTTTCAGTAGCGCAGTTGCTGAACACTAAAAAGAAGGCAAATAAGGTCAACTGTTGGCCTAGCGTAAATTTCATTTTTTCCTTTGTTAGTCTGATAAAAGTTTAAATATAGTCAGTGTGCAATTAATGCTACTTTGTCATGTTTGCGATTTTTGAAGGAAGGGATAAGGAATAAGGAGTAGGGAGTAAGGAATAGGGAATAGGGAAGGTAACGGTTGAATAACCGCTGCTGATAATGTTCCATCTGGATTGGCCTACGCTCTTTGGCCAAATAAACATCAGCACCGAATGGGTCAATTAAACCAGACCGCATATCCTTGCCGCCTCAAATCCCAGGCAAGCTTTTCCTCCATGAGCAATGCTTGATGTCTTGTCATCGCCTGGAGGTTGAGATGATCATACAAACTCGGACGTAGATACATTCCATACTTCTGAACAATATTGGCAGATAGCTTCAAACCCTTTTTGTTAACATAACCGGTTCGATGCTGCGCGAAACGCTCGGCTGGCGTCTTGCTGGTCATTCCTACATAAAGGCACTGCAATACTCCGTTAAACTGTGGGTTAGCGGCGCGAAATTTCCAGCTCTCGGTAAAGACCCTTTTTGAAAGCTCAACAACGTAGACCCTATACCTCATACTTGACAAACAAAATGCCAGACCAAAAATGAAGATAATGAATCCGCGCGTTCTTCTAAAATATGTGCTTATTTTTCAGGTCTGCAAAATCGTTTCATTCAAGCAACCAGCCTACAACATCGCTCATAAACGCCCCGCATTGGTAGTCTGTAACACCTTGCCAGCTATTCATGTAGAGAGATGCCATTCCCTCCCCCATGGCAACAACCTTTCCTCCACCTTTTACTTCCGCATAAACACCTATGGGTTTGGACGTGTCGGCGTTGCTGTACGCGAACGGTGTACCACCATCCACAAGCCGTGCACCGTGTGACGGGATCGAATATTTTTGTTTGGTGATCTGGCCGCTGGCTGAATGTCCACCGGAGGATTCGTCAGGATTGTCGGAGCCAAATGTGATATTGAAAGGCTTTACGATATCATTGGCGTTCGCCTGTTCCAGTGTCGCCCAATAGTCAACTTCCATCACAAGGAAAAGTGATCCACCCTTCTCAACAAATTGCCGGATGGCCGCGCATTCATCCGCAGTATATTTTGTAGAGGGTGTATGGATGAAGAGAAGGTCTGCCTTCGAAAGAGCATCTGTTGTAACGGGTGCTTTTATATAACCAATCGAAGCATTATGGGATGTTGCATTTTTAGTCAGTTCACCCGTCATATACTTAAGTCGGTCGGTGGGAACAAGGTCGCTGGATATATTGTCAGATGGATCACTATAAAACTTCTGGCCGTGACCAACATCTACCAAAATTTTTTTCTTTTGCGCCCGGCAGTCAACGTGATGACAAATCAAAGCGACGATGACAAATGCTAAAATTGTTAGGGGTTTCATAGGA
>CAMLER010000631.1 GCA_946478915.1 uncultured Chryseolinea sp. | reverse complement strand
GCACCTGTAACAGAAGTTTTCTTCTGCGTACCATATCCTACAACAACAACTTCGCCCAATTGCTGAATGTCGGGCATTAGTTTCACATTAATTGTGGTCTGATTGCCAACAGGAATTTCCTGTGTGGTATAACCAATAAAACTGACTACGAGAATAGAATTTTCGTCAGGCACATTTAAAGAATACCTGCCCTGAGCATCTGATGTCGTTCCGATGGTAGTTCCCTTTACAAGGACGTTTACGCCAGGAAGCGGATTATCAAGCTCATCCGTCAAAACACCCGAAACGACGATATCAACTGGATGCATATACGCAATTACAACTTCCTTCTTCATAGAAGCCGGATCAACAATTGAAGTGCCCAGGGCGGCATCTGGCTCGGTTTGGGCAGATGGTTTCGATGATTCCTGGGAAAGGATAGAATAAGTTTTCTGATTTATCCTCTTAAACATAAGTCCTTCAGGTTCCAGTAACCTTGAAAGTGTGCCTTCAACTTTGCTTTTGTAATGAACAGGAACCTTTACTTGCTTGTCCTGTAAAGTGATGGGTTCATAGAGAAAAGAAACATTATAGTGTTCTTTGATCTCGTTTAAAACTTCAAGCAAAGGACGATAATCATCTCGTCCAGCTTGATGATTTAGTTTTTGTGCGTTGGCATATACCTTATCCTGCGCCATGCTCAGCAGCGGCGAACCGATGCCAGCGAGCAACATGCACCAAAACAGGCTATGACGAATTGTGTAATGTTTGCGCATACGTATTGGGTTTTAGTGTTTTGAGTTATTCCTGCTTTAAAGAAAAAATTACGGCATCATCTGCCTGTCGGGTTACTTGTATATTAAAGGTCTCTGCAATTGCAAATAAGATATCATCGGAAGTCGCAGAAGAAATTTCGCCAGACAATTGGCGTGCTTTCAATTCTTCGTCGCCGAATGTGACTGTAAGTCCATAAGTATCGCGAAGAATATTTGCCAGCTCCTCGAGGGTCATCTGATTAAAATATAATTTGCTTCTGACCCACGATGTGTATTGCTTGTCTTCAACCACTCGTTTGGACAACTTATTCTCCTTTATTGTTGCTAACTCGCCTGGTTCCAGGTATACAGGCTTTTCGCTGAGCGTCGTTACATTCAGCTTTACCTTTCCTTCAGTCAACAGAACTTCGGAACTGTGCTCGCGGCTCTTAACGTTGAACTTTGTTCCCAGAACCTCAACATCGAGACCGTCTCTCGTATGGACGACGAACTTCTGATGGTTTTTGGTATGCTGCACAGCGAAAAATCCTTCTCCATCGATCCATACCTCCCTCTCCGTTGTTTCCGACCAATTTTCACTGTAACGAAGTCTGGAATTTCCATTTAGTACTACTGATGATTGATCGGGTAGCATTACGGTTGTACGCTCACCATAGTTCGTTGTAACTTCTCGAACTGTGTTTGCGGCAACTTCGGTAACCAGTTGAGTATTGCTGAAGTACCATGCGCCTCCGGCAGCGCAAGCGATCAGAATCGAGGCAGCAATTTTATACAACAGCGGGTTCAACGAAATTACCGGCGTCATTTTTTTCTTCGGCGCAAAACCGAGCCGGTCAGAAATGTTTGCATACATTTCTTTTTTCAAGCTCTCCTTATCGGAAAGATGCATTTCATCCATCGCAGCACTATCATTGATTGCGTTTTGCCAGTGTCTCTCCAAAAGTTCCTTTTCTTCTTTTGTTGCGGTGCCGTTTCTCAGGCGATCAATGAGTTGCGAAAGTTCACGTTTGTCCATGAGCAAGGTTATGTATATGTAAGAAGGATGAGCCAACCTGTACCCCTAAATCGATTGCACGTTTTTTTTTAAATTTTTCTTTTCCTAATTTCAAATCTCCTTAAGCAACAAACAGAACGCGCTTTTATGACGGAAAAGGACTTCGAGAAGGTCTACAATTCACTCTGGAGTAAACTCTATTGCGTCGCCTATAACTATTTTCGAGACAAGACAATGGCTCAGGAAGTTGTACAAGATGTGTTTGTCAACTTATGGATGAAGCGTGGATCGTTGGAGGAAGTCGTTGATCTCGAATCTTACTTATATAAATCAGTAAGAAATAAAATCTATGATCAGTTCGACAAGATCGCTAGTCAGGAAAAATTAAAGCGGCATGTAGCCCTACAGGTAACGGAGGAAACAGATTCAACAAAAGAAGATATCGAATACGCTGAAACCTGGGAATTAATAAATCAGGAAATTGATCTTCTACCTTCAAAAACAAAAGAGATATTTCGCCTTAGCAGATTCGGACATTATACCAACGATGAAATTGCAGGGAATCTGCATCTATCCGGAAAGTCTGTCGAGTATCACATTACCCGTGCGCTTAAACGGCTCCGACTAAGATTAAATGAAATTATTTTCTAGATCGAGTGCGGAAGTCACGACTCATTTTGGGTTGTGCGGGCAATGCTGACTTGCCAGATTCTTTTCCAACGCTTACGCTGTCTCGAATCAAACGTATCCCAAATTTCCTGATTGCGCTGCATCAGACTTTTGTCTGCAAGCTTCCTCAGAGCCTTTCGATCATCCTTTTCCTCCTTGTAGGCAATAAAAAGACTTTTATAATACTCGCCATTTATCTCTCTTATCTTGATGCATTGATCGTTGTCAAGCTTCAGTTGATCCTTCCAGAACAACGGATCATACTGAATAAGTTGTTCTGACTCATTTATCTTCTGCGCAAGAAGCGAGCCCGGTAGCAAAAGCATTACTCCAACGATTATAGCCTTGTTCATTATAGACCGATATTTAAATTCTCCTATGAATTATCCTGCAAATTAACGCCGTTCAGCGTAAATAATTATGGAATTTTTGAAATATATGGGCATGTTCATCATCAAACGTTTGTGGGATCGATGATGGCTGAGGAGATAGGAGTCAGTTGAATGAAAAAAGATGGGAAATCCTTTCGCTGCTACCCATCATATACCTGTTCCTTTCTTCCACCAATTTCACTACTTTCATTGCTTCAGTAAACCAACCAGCACCTATGAAGACGCCCTTACTCGTTCTTGCACTTGTGGCATTGACAACCTTTGCTTTTGCACAAACTCAACCGCTTAGAATTATTATGATCGGCGCACATCCGGATGATTGTGACCAGGACGGCGGCGGTACAGCTATCTTGTTTGCGAAACTAGGTCACGCCGTCAAATTTGTTTCTGTTACTAACGGCGATGCCGGTCACCAATCAATTGGTGGTGGAATGTTGGCTAAAAGAAGAATGGAAGAAGCGAAGGAAG
>CAMLER010000630.1 GCA_946478915.1 uncultured Chryseolinea sp. | reverse complement strand
ACTCAGAAAAAATAGCATCGCTTGCTTTCTCAAAGGTGCACTCTGAAGAAATTACGCAGGAGATAGTTCAGAATGTTTTTACTTCTATATGGGAGAAAAGACACGAATTAAAAATTAATGTCTTTTCGAATTATATTTTTATTGCCGTTAAATATCAGGCAATAGATCATTTGAGGCGCCAGATCAAAATTAAGAAGCATGGCGTTCTATTAAAGGCCTTTGTAAAAATCAGCGAAGAAGATACTCTTCAAACAGTGGAGCTGCACGACCTGGAAGAATTTTTACAAAATGGGATTTCCAGACTTCCTGACAAAACACAACAGGTCTTTAAGCTCAATAGATTTGAAGGAAAATCCATTTCTGAAATTGCCGTTATATTAAATCTTACCGAAAAGGCAATCAAGTATCACATATCGAAATCACTAAAGGATTTGAGAGTCCATCTTAAACATTTTTTAATGACTTTAATTCTATAATTAGCTCCTTTCCCGAGAGGTTCAGGCTCGACTAAAGATCCGATGAAGACTTGATTTAATTGAGCTACAATCGATGTCCCTTACAGCCGCCTTTGTGCCATAGCAGTTGCAGGCAAAATATCCTTGATCTCAACCATCACTCACTAAAAGGTGCAGATTAATATTTCCGGTTAGAACTATTTTCGTTCCTCAGGCAGCTTGTATACCGATTGAACCTTACGGACTTCCGTCACGCTTCACCAACAGCAACAATTATTCATGCGAGAAAAGACTGGACCTGGGAACATAAGTGCGTAACTAGTCAACGCTTGTATTCATCATTGAGGCCTGAGGGAAAGTGCAGGACACGATTATCCATACCTTTCTATTGTTTGCGTAGATATGAAATTGATTCCTCTTAAAAAAATTGTTACGATCCTGTTGTTCAGTCTGGCGCTAACGGGGCATTGTCAGAGCATTGACTACCGCGGATTTCCGGAATGGTCGTTTGGCAAGAAAGACTCCACCGAATATTATCTCTACACACCACAGTCTGCAGGCAAAGGTAAAGCGCTTCCGCTAATGCTGTTCCTTCATGGCTGTTGCGGAACCGATTATCACGCCACCCTTCGTAACACAGTTGATCCACCTGTACGCTTATGGCACAACTTCGGCGACAACACTCAGCCAAATCCCATGTATATCCTTTCAGCAAAAACAAGTCGCGGCTGGAGACAACACTTTCATAATCTGAAGGCAGCAATAGATAATCTCATCGCAAAAAAACTAGTCGATCCCCAGCGCATTTACATATCCGGATTCTCAATGGGGTCAGCAGGCACATGGCAGTTTATCGAAGCAAATCCTGGTTACTTCGCGGCAGCAATTGCAATGGGCATGGATTTCACAGGAAAAAATTATTCAAACTTTCGCGACGTGCCTGTGTGGGCCATTCGTGGCGATCAGGATTGGTGGGCACGACACCTCGGAACTCAGATAAAATCGATTCGTGCTCTCAATGTCAAGAGTTCTGACTCCCTTGAGTGGCACACCGGCGTTAACCCACGGCTCACAAACTTCGAAGGAATGGGGCATGGCATAATGTGGGCGGCTGTCAATGAGCTTCCGCTAAGCGACTGGCTGCTTTCAAAAGTAAATGACGGCAACAAGTATCCAATGGTGTATTTCCATGCGCCTTCCTACATGCAGGCGTATAAAGAAGGGGAAGTTGTGAATCTAAATGTCGAAGCATTTGATCCGGACGGACGTATTGAAAAATCTGTCTTCACGGCCAATGGCAAGATCGTTTCAGAATACAGGGGAGTGCCAAAGGAAATGTCATTCTTAGCTAAGAAAGGCGATAATTTTTTTAGCGTCACAGTTACCGATGACCAAGGAAAGACCGCTACTGAAACCGGGTCGATTCGGGTAGATATTCCTCCGACAATTGCTGCAGAGCATATACCATCAGCAAAAGTTGCTAAATACTTTTCACATCAGCTTTCGGCGACAGGAAATGGAAAGCTTCGGTGGTCAGTCCAGGCAGGCCAAAGAATGCCCGAAGGATTATTAATTTCAAACGACGGTAAAATTACCGGGGTTCCAGTTACTGATGGGACACAAACTGTTAAAGTACTGGTCACCGACGAAGATGGAGATACTGATGACGAAACAATTCACATTGCCATTGAAAAGCAGTCACCATCAGACGTTCTCGTCACTGGCGTAAAAAATCACAGGGGAATTTCCCTTCCGGTAGCCGAAGTGAGAAAAGGAATCACTCCTCATATACGAGGCGATAATGAAGCGAGCTTCAGCTCAATTCCTTCGAACTACGAGGGTTTGCTTTTTATACAGACCGAACCGAATGATACTACTATGATGGGTTCCCATTATGTTGAATTTAGCGTCGATCAGCCAGTAACTGTCTATGTGGCATATGAAAAGATGACAAATCTTTTTAAGTCAACAACGCCGTCGTGGTTGCAGGAATTCCGCAAAGAGAAAGATGAGATTATTGCGCAATATTACTATTACGATGTATTCTCTAAAGATTTTCCAGCTGGCAAGATTACACTGCCTCATTCAATGGAGAGAGCCAGCGGTGTAAACACGAACTATTTTGTTTTAATACAGAAAAAGTAAATTATGCGACAATCTCAGAATATTCGCCTCGCAACTGGTATTCTTATTACAAAGAATTATTTGCGAATCTGAGATGATGATGTTCACCAAATACAACGCAGCGTCCCTGAGACAGGAGAGGCTGCTGAGACGTGCTGTCTACCACAAAAACAAGCATTCTTTACCGACTTATAACCATCGCATCGACCCGCATATTTTTAATACTAAATTGATTTTTCGAACCGATTAATTTAACGCTGAAAGAGTTAAACAGCACCGTCGCCGCTGAGTCTCCCGTCTCGGGGACTCAGTCGGACTGGTCTTTTCACTACAAAAAATCATTTGCGAAATCTGAGATGATGATGATCGCCGTGACCTAGAGATTTTAAGATTCTGAATTGGCTGTTAAAACCGATTCATACGCCGCGTTGCCAAGGTTGAAACAGTCACCGTCTCCGCTGAGTCTCCCGTCTCAGGGACTCAGTCGGACTGTTCGTATCATTACAAAAAATTATTTGCAATCTGAGATAATGATGATCACCAAATTCAACGCAGCGTCCCTGAGACAGGAGACGCTGCTGAGACGTGCTGTCTAACACAAAAACAAGCATTCTTTACCGACTTATAACCATCGCATCGACCCGCATATCTTTAATACTAAATTGATTTTTCGAACCGATTAATTTAACGCTGAAAGAGTTAAAC
>CAMLER010000629.1 GCA_946478915.1 uncultured Chryseolinea sp. | reverse complement strand
TTCTTTTTGGAACTTTTTCTTTTGGGTGAGCAAAAGAAAAAGTGGATAGGTACAGCAAACCCTATTTAAACAGCTTATTCAGCTGATCCATTACCTTCTGCTCTTTCTTATTTTTCCCTGCAAATGCATTTGCGATCGCTGTAGCAGTAGTCTTGATTTTTCGTTTCAGTTCTTTCGTGATGGCGGCTTCGTTTTCTTCATAATAGTCTGAGAAAACAGCGTAGGCGTCTTCCGATGATATGCCTTCGCTTAAGCAATATTCGAAAGCAATCGATATATAGTGGGCGGCGTCTGTTCCAAAATTATCGATCGAATTCTCGAGGGGCAGCCATTCCTTTCCTACCAGGTTCTTAAGTTTTTCAACCTCTTCGCGATGAACGTGTTGGTCTGCAGCCGCTATGGCATAGAAAAGGTGTCCGAGGTTTTCGTAAAGGCTCTGGTAGTTAATTTTCATTGGTTATGGATTTCATTGATTAAGATCTGTTATTGTATAGCTATTTCGCGACACTTGGCTACGGGTAAAATGACAAAAGTCATAGAGGAGGTTGATTATGTTCATGGACAAAAAGATAAATGGTGAAGTATTTTCAATATGTAGCAGAAATATCAATCCGAATTAAACTCATTTTTTGAATTTAAACCTAATTCCGCGTGACAAGTTTATATAAAGGGCGACTGGCAAACTTTAAAGCTGGCGCGGGGCTGTTAATATCGGTGAATGCATGGAAGCATGCTTATTTGTTCGATGAACAGAAGGAAATATAAGGGCTGGACCAATTATTAAACGTACACTAATTATGGAACTACGCACACGACCCGACAATTACCTGCAAAGCACGGCTTGGCAGGAGTTACATGTTCTTACTTCTCATTGGCAATCCGATATGGCGTTTTTTGCCGACGAGCTTCGCTTCATCGATGTATTATTCGACAAGTATTTCAATGCCCTTATTGATCCTGAGAATATCGGGAAAACAAAGGCAATTGCGAGCAGACTTTCAAACTTAAAGAATGACCGGGAAGTTTTATCATCGCGGCTCGCTGAACATTTGCGCAATATCAAAGAGCTGATGACAAACACCTCGTCTAAAGGCGCAAATACCATCCGTGAGGAGCACATAAGTCTGGAAGATGATCTGAGCGAATTTATTAAGATATTCAGGGTGGTTAAGCGTGAAGTGTTTGATCTCACGGAACGCATCGCCCGAACAGAAAAGGCCCGACATCTGATCACTTGATAACCAAGACTTAGTTCGATACAATGATCATCATAGTTCTGGGGTTGCCAGGTTCGGGTAAAAGTTATTTCGCGCAGGCCCTGGCAAAAGAATTTAATGCCGCTTATGTGAATACTGACCGCGTCCGCAATGAAAAAGGGGCGCGTGGAAAATATTCAATGGAAGATAAAATGCTGATTTATCAGCTGATGGCAGAAAACGCCAGAAAGGTTGTCTTGACGGGTAAAGATGTTGTCATAGATGGTACGTTCTACCTGGCGAAAATGATTGATCTTTTTAGATCGCTTTCTTCTTCAACGATGACATCCATTATTTTTATTTCTGTAGTGGCAGAGGAGGAACTGATCAGAGAACGATTGTCAGAGGTAAGGAACGATAGCGAAGCTGATTACGATGTTTACCGGAAAATTAAAGAGGAAGCTGAACCGCTTGAGATCGCGCATCTGACACTCCAATCAGGTCGCGACAATATTGAAGAAATGCTTTCTGCAGCGAAGCAATATATCCACAGGTTTAAGAATGACTGAAGCGGAAATTCAGGATTTAAATGTAACCGGAACCTTTCGAAAACTTCCCATTGATGGAATAGTGGAGGAGACCCACATATCGTGGGTAATAATCGGCAAATCAGATGTGTTTAAAATCAAGAAGCCATTGAAGCTTTCATTTCTGGATTTCTCCACCCTCCGCCAGCGCAAGAAATTCTGTGAACGAGAACTCGTTTTAAACCAACGTTTTTCTCCCATATATCTGGACGTACTTCCGGTGCGTAATAATGATGGACAATGGAGTATTGACGGGGAACAAGGAAGAATTGCAGACTATGCAGTCCATATGAAGCGGTTGATGACTGCAAAACGTATGGATAAGCTCCTTCAAGTAAAAGAAGTTACGTCAAAGCACATCCAATCGCTTGCGCGTGTAATTTCATCATTTCATTCCACCGCCAGGAAAGTAACTAGGCCTTTCGACTTGGATAAAGCGAGGTCAGACTTCAATGATATCATTTCAGTCTCATCGCTGGTGCGGAAGTACTTCGACAGGGATTCCACTTATCGTATCAAAAGTTCGATCCAATGGAGTGATAAATTCTTGAAGGCGCATGTTCGACGAATCGAGGACCGAATTGACTTGGGATTTTGTCGCGATGTTCATGGAGATCTTCATAGTGGCAATATTTTTCTTTATAAGGATCCAATCCTCTTTGATTGCATCGAGTTCAATGACGAGTACCGACACATTGATTTGATAAATGAGATAGCTTTTTTTTGTATGGACCTTGAAGCGTACCGGCGTATCGACCTCTCGAAATTTTTTATTAAGAGCTACCAAAAATATTTAGATTGTTTTCAAACCGACGCCGACCAGCGACTAATGAATTATTATAAATGCTATCGCGCCAATATACGGGCGAAGGTGCATGCATTAAGAGCAGACCAGGCTGATGATGAGGAAACGCACAAGTTTCATATACGAGAGTTGCGAAAATACCTGCAGATGATGGACAGATATATGATAAAAGTCTGACAATGCTACTTTGTCATGTTCGTAGGTCTGTAGGTTCTTAGAAAAGGGGTATAAGGAATAGGAATAGGATAACTTGATAAAGTAGCATTAAAGTAAAAGGGTTTAACCGCTCAGTTATGAAAGCGATGATTTTGGAAAAAGTATCCGATTTAGCGCGGGAACATTCACCGCTCACCCTCGTGGATATAGCTATTCCAAAGCCTGGACCAAACGACATCCTCATCAAAGTTCTGTGTTGCGGAGTTTGTCATACTGAGCTTGACGAAATTGAGGGCCGGGCTATGCCTGCAAAATTTCCTGTTACTCTTGGTCACCAGGTTGTAGGAACTGTGGCGGAGATCGGTTCAGGCGTCCATTTGTTTGTACCGGGTCAACGTGTAGGCGTTGCGTGGATTTTTTCAGCATGTGGTAGCTGTAAATATTGTACCCAAGGGCTTGAAAATCTTTGTAGCTCGTTCCAGGCAACTGGTCTCCATGCATCTGGTGGCTATGCGGAATTTATGGTAGTAAATGAAAATTTTGC
>CAMLER010000628.1 GCA_946478915.1 uncultured Chryseolinea sp. | reverse complement strand
CGTCATACACATTCTGCAACCGATATCCACACCTACGCCATATGGGATCACGGCATTGTTCGTTGCCAATACTCCTCCGATAGGAAGTCCATATCCCTGGTGAGCATCTGGCATCAACGCGCCGGCTACTGTGACAGGCAATTTCATGGCAGTCTCCATTTGTTCGAGTGCACCCTGTTCTATCGCATCTGCGCCATAGATCTGATAGGACTTACCATCGATGATGAGCGCAATTGTTTCATCCGCTGGTTTTATCAATTCAGCGGCAACAGGTGCCAGGATATTATGATTTATAAATGATGAAGGATTATTTAGAATTTGCTTTAAAAGCTCGAGCTTTTCGTCGAAGCTTAAGTTTGTATATTGCGATTCGACCAACTCAAGTGCTAGTCCGAGCGCTTTGCCTTCAACAAATCCAATATTTTTTAAATCGTTCCCAGAGATCATATACTTCTCTACAACAATTTTACTTCAATTAGTTCTTTTTCGAAATTGATTTTATGCCTGGACTGCGGTTGCAGCACTACAGAGAGGATAAAAGGTATGCGAAATTCCCAGAGAAGAACCGGGTGTGTATGATTTATAATGATGATGAGTTTACTGACTTAGTAGTCCATTAAAAAATTTCTCCGCCTGCAGAAGAACCTGCGCATGGATTTTCGCCCGGTTCACACCTTCCGCATCGGTAAAGTAGAGGGGTGCAATTTTTTTTAATTCATCATTTCCCACATTTAGAAAAACATAGTGCCCTGCATTTCCTTCAACTGCGTGCCATCCGGCCTTAGGTATCAGATTATTGTAATGCTGCGCATTGGTTTTGACAGGAGCGATACTATCTCCACTAACACCAACAATAAACACAGGGACATCGATACCCTTCATCTGCGACCTGGATTTGAAACCCTGACCAACAGCAGGAGCCATTGCAAATACACCTTGGACCCTTTGGTCTTTGAGTTTATTGTTATTCTCGAATTCCTTTATAATGCTGTCTTGCTCGAACAACTTTATTAATCCCGGCATTTCAGGGATATCTACCTCCTTTTTTCCCTCCGGTGTTTTGAAAAACTTTATTAGGGTGTTCACGTCCATGTTGGCACCTGCCAAAGCCAGCGAGGTATAACCTCCTAATGAAAAGCCAGCGGCAAAAATCTCCGAGGTATCAATTTTCAGCGTCGCTTGTTTCTTATTCAAAAGCTGGGATAAAACAAAACTAATATCCTGAGGTCTCTTCCAGATAGAGACAAATTCCTTTGGAATTGGATTGTCGTATGTATTTCCAAAATGATCAACGGCTGCCACTATAAAACCTTTTGATGCCATTCCTTCACAAAACCAACTGCACGCAAGTCGGTTGCCACCGGTGCCGTGCGAAAACATTATCAAAGGCAATTCCGCTGTAGTTTTTTCCGCGGGCTGCCATACTTCGGTAACGAGTTTCCTGTTCCGCGTACTATCGAAAAAGGTTATTGTTTGTTGGGAGACCCGGTCCTGTGCGCCCGCAACCGAGATTGATACCCAGATTAGAAATAGCGTTTTTAATGATCTATTCATAAAGAGAAAGAATGCAAAATACATATTTGGATCATTCACGGATTGTAAAAAGAGGGCTTATGTCGATCAATCCATGTCGTTATTTTTTTAGATCATTTAGCAGTTATGGTTTTTTATTCATCTCAATAAGCGAAAGAGTGGAAATGGTGTTTTCTTAACGTCGCTTACACGCTTCAATACCGCTGTTAGTTTATACCCGACAATGCTCAGGTTTAGATCTTACTTAACAAAATTTTATAATATGTTGATTTCAATTAGTTCGTTTTTATACAATGAGGATATTTTTTTTGCTGGTATTTTTGGTTGAATGTAAATTAAGCAACGGACAATTCTTGCCCGATATATGAGTTCAGTAGCCGGATGTATGGGATAAGACCAGGATTTATCAGATGTACACTCTGCGTGTTGGAAACAGTAATAGTAGTCGACTGACTTTATAAAAAAAGAAGATCAATGAAAAGAATCATCGTATCACTTTTTCTTGTGACAGTAAGCCTTATGGTATTTGGTCAGGAGAAGCCTTCTCGTAACGCTAAAAGACACAGTTCAGCCATGACTGAAAAAGGTTTAGTAAAAATTTCGATCATGTATCCTTTCGCGGAGGGTAAGACATTTAACATGGAGTATTATGAGACTGTACATATGCCGATGGTCGCCAAGTTCTTGGGCTCGAATTTGGTAAAATACACGATTGAAAAAGGAGTTGCCAGCGGAATACCCAATCAACCATTACCTTATATGGCAATTGGAACGTTCTATGTAAAAAGTATTGAGGAATACCAGGCGGCAATCGGGCTAAACAGAGATGGGATAAGGGCAGACTTCGTTAATTACACCAATATATCGCCGGTGATTTTGGTCAGTGAAGTTGTAAAGTAATAGTCCTCATTCGCCACATTCAACGCATTGGCTAAGCGTTGTAATAATTGAATTTGTTGCCTGTAAAAATGGCGAGCCGTCCTTAAAGGGCGTTCTTTTTGGGGGCCGCCGAAATTTGCTCCTGTATTAGGTGACACATTTTATTTATCCCGAACACGCCTGTAGTTTATTGATTTAGCAGGATGATTGCCGGCGAAAGAATACGTACATTTCGTTGTATTTAATAAAGGAGAAATATGTTTCTAGATCTGGTAAGAGTGGGGCTAGGTGGTTGCCTGATATGGACGGCTCCTTTTAGTGTTGAAGCACAGAAAAATGAAACCGCCTGGTTTAAAGACGTTACGGCTACGCATGTACCACTTGATGGTCGAGAGCACGCGCTGGATGTCGCTTTTCTTGATGTGGACAGGGATGGTGATTTGGATGCAATACTGGCGTTGGAAAATGAGCCCAACCGTTTATATCTCAATGATGGTAAAGGTAAATTCATCTGGAAGAAGGGTGTTTTTGTCAATAAGAATCACGACTCGGAACATGTTCGCATTGCCGACTTTAACAGGGACGGTATCCCGGACGTTGTCTTTGTGGCCGAAGATGACCAGAACCACGAATACTACCTTGGCAAAGGCGACGGGACTTTTACGGATGCAAGCGATCGACTGCTTGCTAAAAGTGAAGGCAACGGACTGGATGTCGGTGATGTAAACGGTGACGGAATACCGGATATCGTTGTTGGTAATTCCGGTTCCCGGGCACAAAATTTTTTATGGGTCAACGATTCAAAAAAACCAGGATACTTTGTTGACGTTACAACGATAGGTCTACCTGCAGTTGAAGATCAAACGCAGGCGATGAAGCTGGCTGACCTGAATGGTGATGGTAC
>CAMLER010000627.1 GCA_946478915.1 uncultured Chryseolinea sp. | reverse complement strand
AGTCCAAGTTTGTTTACCAGTTGCTCCCCGCTCTGGCGCATAGTTGCTGCCAGACGGGTAAAATCACCCTTTTCCCAAAGTGCTTGGTTTGGATTCATTGCTGTCATTTTTTTTCTGTTGTTAAGTTTAAATAATTGATTTTATAAACCAAGCTGGTATTCATGCGAAGAAAGGTTCGCCAATGTTTTCATCGGATTAAAGTGCCCTATGAATGATGTCCCTATTTCCCTTTTCTTCGTTACATTCCTGCCCGTTTAGCCTGGATTTGTTTTTTGATCAAGATTATTGGTGACTTGTACGGCAAAAGAAACGCACATGCCGAAATTCGAGTAGGATAAATCAACCAAAAACTTGGTTTATTGTGCCAAATAGGATTTTGCGCGTGTTCTGAAAGGCCTTGGATTTTCTTGAAGGGCAATTCGCTGAACGATACAGCAACGTTGTGCCCACCTAACGGCACACAACGACATCCTAACCGTTTTAGCGCCTCGTCAAGAACGATTTACGCTTCATCTCTGTGCCTGACGTTAACAATCTGTCTAACTATAAAAACATGGAGAAATATTGCTATCGGCAGCAACACCGATACCAACAACAGGTAAGGAAAACTCACCAGTTCGTCATGGCCCGTGGTCGTCACCCAATCGGTGAAGTAGTAGGCGGATACAAATGAGAACATTGTTAGCGTCAGCACGAGCATCGAAATGATGTTCCATATCCATAACGCCTGAAGTGAAATCATTTTCTTTACAAGCAACATTCCGATTATCAAGGATGACAATCCGACTAATACGTCGAAGTTGAGCCCCTCAAAAGTTACGCGCTTTGGAAATATACCATTGCGGTATGCGCCGTATATCAATAGTTCGACGAATACCCTGAACGAAATTAAAAATACGGGAAGGTGAATTGGCGTTTTCATTAGTACGCTCTTAAATGAAGGCCTTCCTGTAACAAATATTATAAGGACAATGGAAGGAATGACAAGCAACAGCGGTACCCTTGGCGGCAAAGTAAAATTCTTCAATAGGCCCGATTGTGAAATGACTATTGCGTAGCCGAGCCAAAGCAATAGTAAAATGATATAATTTAAAATCAGCCGTTTAGGTTGATCACCATTTTTTAATATCGGGATAACCATTAAGAACGCTACCAGCGACAGCAGATAAAAACCTGATTCGACTATCATAACGTAACCTTAGCATCTTTTAAATAAGGTGATGCTGTTCTTCATTTCCTCCAACTGCACGTCGGACACCCCTGAAAAATCTATTGCTTAGCGGAGTTGATATTTTGAGCTGCTCTTAAAATATGCCTTCGGCTCACCTGCCCGATCAACATGCCGTCTTCTACTATCGGAAATCTTCTGATGGGTGAATTTAAAAATTCAATCGCTGCGTCCACTACGGTTGTCTTTGACGAAAGTGTTTGCACCTTGGCAGTCATGTAATCCGATACTTTCCTTGTTTCAGCTGGCATGTTGTAATATGCCTGGTCCACGATGAGTCGCAGACAATCTTTTTCGGAAATAATACCAACCAGGTGATGTTGATCATCCAACACTGGCGCGCCCGCTATTTTTTTATTAATGATGATTGAGATAACGTCTTGAATGGGCTGATCTGGTTTAAAGGTTATGATATCGCTCAGCGGTACCATATACTTTTCCACGGTTTGATATTGAACTTCGTTTGTATTGGCTGCCGACTCGATTTCCATAACTGATGGTATTTATTTGAATGAGAAGCTATAGTTCTGATCGCGTGGTAAATAAAATTACCATGTGGTTGATTTTATATTCTGCGCTGCACGAAGTATTTCTCTTCGGCTGATCTCCCCAATTAAAACGCCTTTGTCTACTACGGCATATCTCCGGATGGGTGAATTAAGAAATTCAATGGCTGCGTCGACCACATTGACTGAAGGTGAAAATGTAAAAACTCTGGTTGACATGTAATCCAGGACTTTCTTGTCATCAACAGGAAGATTCTGGCGGACCTTGTCAACAATAATCCGAAGACAATCCTTTTCCGAAAGATTACCCACCAAGTGACCATACCGATCAAGCACGGGGGCTCCTGAAATTTTCTTCTCGAGGATAGTAGCAATAGCGTCTTGTATACTCTGATCGGGTTTAAAAGTTATCATATGGTTCAGTGGGACCATATACTTCACGATCGACTCATGGTGCACCTCGTGCAAATTCTTCTTTTCGAATACGGGTTTGAAGTTCATAGCGTAGGTGGTTAATTGTTTCGCCGAACTTATTTCAGGTGTAAATAAAGCTAGGCATTTCCATCCAGATAACCTAAGCCTAACGTCATCAACTATTTGCTTGATAGAGATTTACGAGAAAATTCTGCTAACAATGCCTTCTGCCGCGAGTATTCGCGGGATTAGCGTCCTTCCTTCGGTCATTCAAGATTTGCCTTTCCTCTCCCACTCCATACAGGGAAAACACTCCGGCACATGCGAATTACAAATGTCACGCGACGAACATGTTTATCGATTGAAATCATCGTCATTGTCCTTGTATCTAATGAACTCGAGAAATCCTGACGCCAAAAGTATCGCTGTTGCTGGTACCGAACTTCGTTCTTCAACGTGAACAGCTTCTTGCTACACCGCTAATCAAAAGTTTAAAATGCCGATGCGCTTATATATTTTTTCTAACCAATCCCGTAATGCTTTTTTTGTCTTAAAATTTATATTTGGTGAACGCTACACTGCCGCACGAATCTAGTGATAACTCAATTTGATTTTTTCAGAACAAAATACGGCGAGGAACTGCTGGTCGATCTGCTTCGTCTTGAGGATTTGAAGGAATACATGGTAGCGTCACCGGTACAGCGTTTGACATATTATGACATTACAATAATTAATGAAGGAAGCGGAAAATTTGCAATCGACGCCTTTGACCATAATATTCACGAACGAGCAGTGTTCTTTTCGTCGCCAGGCCAAATTCGTAAGTGGGTTGTTGACAAAATTCCAAGTGGATATGTCCTGATTTTCGAACCTGAATTCCTTTGTTCTTTTTTTAATGACGCACGGTTTGTTCAAAATCTTTCGTTCTTCCATTCAAATGATCCGCCTGTTTTACAATTAAGTCCGTGCGACTTTCTTAAACTTAAATCACTGTTTGAAAATATACAAAAGGAAATTGAATCATTTAAAAACAACGATACGCACCTGATGCGCGCGTTGCTTTACCAGGTTCTTGTGTGGCTAAATAGAAAGTTTATTTCTGCGTACGCAATTATCAGCAAAAAAAATACAAACAGGTATGTTGATGTTTTTGTGCAGTTGGTAGAGA
>CAMLER010000626.1 GCA_946478915.1 uncultured Chryseolinea sp. | reverse complement strand
TCATATTAGTTTTTATTCTAACGGCGCTGTCAGGTCATCCTTGCTCGGATAGTACTTCTTGCGCCGATGAGAAAAAAGCAGGCGTAAGTTTCACTGTTTCTAACCACGAGCATTCGTCCAACGAGGTTGATCTTTGCTCGCCCTTTTGTCATTGCAGTTGCTGCAGTACGCAAATACATCCGCCTTCATATTTTTTTTACAAACCTTATAGTAAGATTATTTCTGACCTTAACAGTATCGTAAAAAATTCATCAATTCAGACCATCCATTTCTCGATTTGGCAGCCGCCAAAGCTTACGTAATTTTCCTCTACTAGTCCTTTGAGCGAGGTTCACTCACTCACAGTTTTTGCACAGCCATTTAATACTCATTAATCCATTTTGCCAATGACGCGCAAAAGGATTCGAAGACGCATTGCTACGGGTTTGCCAACTAAGCAGAGGAGATTTTCTGGTTATCGATCCGCTATTTTGCCAAAAGTCTTCATATGGATTCCTGGCGCTATCGTTCTGTTGGCAATAGCTGCAAAGATTATTTACTCAATAAAATACCATTGGTAGTATGTTAGACAGAATCATTCATTACTCAATAAAAAACAAATTGGTGATCGGCATTTTTACGATCGCTCTTGTTATTTGGGGCGCCTATTCCTTGGTCCGACTTCCCATTGATGCAGTACCCGACATTACAAATAATCAGGTGCAGATCATCACATCCGCGCCATCACAATCCGCGCTTGATATTGAGCGGCAAGTCACGTTCCCGGTCGAACAAACTATGGCGACGATTCCTGGCATCGAGGAGATCAGAAGCTTTTCAAGATTTGGTCTATCGGTGGTAACCATTGTGTTTCACAACAATGTTGATGTTTACTGGGCGCGGCAGCAGGTAAATGAACGTCTCGCTGTCGCTGCAAATCAAATACCTCCTGGTGTTGGTACACCGGAAATGGCACCCGTGACCACCGGACTTGGCGAAATTTATCAGTACATCATACGACCGGAAGAAGGTTTTGCATCAAAGTATGATGCAATGGAACTTCGAAGTATTCAAGACTGGATTGTAAGAAGACAGTTGCTGGGCATTGCAGGTGTGGCAGACGTTGCAAGCTTCGGTGGATATCTCAAACAGTATGAAATTTCCCTCGACCCTGATAAGTTAAGAAGCTACAACCTGGCCGTTGTTGACGTGTTTGAGGCCCTGGAAAAGAATAATCAGAATACTGGCGGAGCGTATATTGATAAGAAACCTAACGCATTTTTTATTCGGAGTGAAGGTCTGATCAATTCGCTAGATGATATCGGAAAGATAGTGGTGTCGAATACACAAGATGGTATGCCCATCCTGATCAGAAATATTGCGGAAGTAAAATTTGGTCATGCGACCCGCTACGGCGCGATGACTTACAACGCGGAGGGAGAAGTCGTAGGAGCAATTGTTCTGATGCTCAAAGGCGAGAATTCGAATGCAGTGGTCAAACGTGTTAAGGAACGAATGACTCAAATCGAGAAGACTTTGCCTGAAGGTGTAACTATCGAACCATTTCTTGATCGAAGCAATTTAGTAAGTCGCGCGATTGGAACCGTCGAAAAAAATCTCATTGAAGGAGCGTTGATCGTCATACTTGTCCTCGTATTGTTCCTGGGCAATTTGCGCGCGGGATTGATCGTGGCATCAGTCATCCCGTTGGCCATGCTCTTTGCAGTGTCGCTTATGCATGTTTTCGGAGTATCCGGAAATTTGATGAGCCTTGGGGCAATCGACTTTGGATTGATTGTAGACGGCGCAGTAATCATGGTGGAAGCAACAATGCACCATTTGGGATTAAGGACAACAACGCAGCGATTAACGCAGTTTGAGATGGATGCAGAAGTTTATGAATCAGCCTCAAAGATTCGCACTTCTGCGGCATTTGGTGAAATAATTATTCTGATCGTTTATCTACCAATTTTGGCACTTGTCGGCATCGAAGGAAAAATGTTTAAGCCAATGGCACAAACAGTGAGCTTTGCTATCCTCGGTGCATTCATCCTGTCATTGACTTATGTGCCGATGATGTCTGCGCTCTTCCTAAGCAAAAGTCCTGTTCACAAAAGGAATTTTTCGGATAAGATGATGGATTTTTTCCATAGCATTTATACGCCAATTATAAATGCGGCGCTACGCCTACGGCTTGTAGTAGTATCAGGTGCTGTGATCTTGCTGGTGTTCTCATATCTCATCTTTAGAAGCATGGGGGGTGAATTTCTTCCAACACTTGAAGAAGGCGACTTCGCCGTTGAAACAAGAGTGCTGACAGGAAGTAGTCTTTCATATACTGTGGAGGCAGCAACAAAAGCAGCGGATGTTTTGCTTCGCGAGTTCCCTGACGAAGTAAAGGAAGTAGTTGGAAAGATTGGTTCTTCTGAAATACCAACTGATCCAATGCCAATCGAAGCATGTGATTTAATGGTCATCTTAAAAGATAAGGATGCATGGACAAAAGCGGATAGTCGCGAAGAACTAGCGGAAGCAATGTCTGAGGCGTTGGAGGATGTTCCAGGAGTAACATTTGGATTTTTGCAGCCCATCCAGATGCGATTTAACGAGTTAATTAGCGGAGTTCGCCAGGACGTAGCGGTTAAGATATTTGGAGAAGACCTTGAAGTCCTTACACGCCTTTCAGCAAATGTCGGAAGGCTTGTTGGAAATATTGATGGGGCACGCGATCTGTATGTAGAAGAAGTAAGTGGTTTGCCCCAGATCGTCGTCCAGATCAACCGTGATGAAGTTGCTAAGTACGGTTTGAACGTTACAGATGTGAACGATGTCATTAACACTGCGTTTGCCGGAAAACCGGCTGGACTTGTCTTCGAAGGAGAACGCAGATATGATTTAAGTGTCAGGCTTGACTCTGCCCACAGACAACATATTGAGAACGTTCAGAATATTTTCATTACGTCGCCTAAAGGTGTTCAAATTCCTTTGAAGCAATTAGCACAAGTGGAATTCAAACTTGGGCCCAATCAAATTCAACGTGAGGATGCAAAAAGACGAATTACCGTTGCATTCAATGTGCGTGGAAGAGACGTTGAAAGTATCGTTGAGGAGCTTCAGGGAAAGATTGAATCAGACATTGATTTTCCTCCAGGTTATTATGTAACCTACGGCGGACAGTTTGAAAACCTTCAACAAGCTCAGGCAAGGTTATCCATTGCAGTGCCCGCGGCATTACTTTTAATTTTCACGCTGCTGTTTTTTACGTTTCATTCTATCAAGCAATCGATCCTCATTTTTACAGCGATCCCGATGGCGGCTATTGGTGGCGTCTTTGCATTACT
>CAMLER010000625.1 GCA_946478915.1 uncultured Chryseolinea sp. | reverse complement strand
CAAGGTAGATCGGTCTTCGCTTCTTTTCATATTCTGCTATTACTTCTTTGATAAAAGCAGTTCCAATTCCTTTATTTTGTTGGTCGGGATCTACTCCGATAAACCACAAGTAAGCGAAGGGTTCCGCTGGGTGATTTTTCTTAATCATCGATTCTCTTTTCATGATCTTACTTACCCGATCAATTCCAATGACGGAAAGCGCGAGCTTTAAATCCCACAGCATTGTCCGAAACGAAGTCCGCTTTTTATCGGGGAATAGAATTAGTGCGCAGGCCTGTTCATCACCAGATAACCATACTTCACCGAAGGCATCACAAACATCGAACGAATACTCCATTAAAGACTTGATTCGCTCATCTCTTTTGCTATCCTGCTTCACTACATAGTTGACACTTTTGTTGTCCGAAAACGATTTTGACAAAATTTGAATAACATGATTTTTGTCCATGATATTGGCTCTTCTCATGGGTTAAGATTTTAGATCAAACAACAACGGATTATTCCGTTCAATCTTTATACTTGAAATCGCACAGAACTTTTAGTTCCACTCCCAACCCTTTGGCTAAATGCCTAACTGTATTTAAGGTCGGGCCCCGCTCGCCACGCTCAAACCTTCCGATTTGACTTTGAGGCATTGAACACCGAAATGAAAGATCTTCCTGAGACATTTTTTTTGCTAACCTCAGTTTTTTCAGATGCTTTCCGAAAGCCTTGATAAAACGAATATCTCGGTTGTGCCCCATTCAAGGGCCAAGGTGTGAATAGGAATGTTTTTATGTAAGAGCCAATTGGCTCTTAAGAGCACGAAAACATCAATTTATGTAATTGATTATTAGGGCAGTAAGCCCTAAAACCGAAGTTTCCATTATACTGAATGATGAGGACGTGTATATGGGATGTCCTGACCTTGCGAAAGCTTTTAACGGCCTAGTGGTGTTTCTTCGACTGGTTTCAAATGGAGTTTCTCTGCTAGAGACGGGGTTCACCCTTTCTAAAAATCGCTCCAGAACAAAGTAAACTCTGATAACCCGTCGTTTTCCATTCTCGTCAAGCGTGAGGTGATAACGATGACCTTCATCTAATCAAGCAACATTTAATTCGAGCAGTTCAAAATCATTAAAGAATTTACTCTCAGCAGCCAGTTTTGCATAGTCCATACCGTTGAGTTTTAGGTATTTTAAGAAGCTTGATTCGGATTTATGACCAGTGCAATTCATTATCTCATAAACTTGCATTGACCTGGAGAGGTAAGCGTTTGTCGCAAAAGATCTACGTGCAGTATGAGTAGAAATTTGTTCACTTTTTTCAACAATGTTTCCTTTTATGGTTATACGACCAAGCTTGGCTTTTTCCCCTATGGTCTTTAAGAAAAGATTAAATTTTTGATTAGTGATGACCTTAGGGATATTATCCCCGTATTTATTTAAAATTGCCTTCACAATTGGATGTACCGGGAGATGGACAACTTTCTTACCTTTCTGCTGCGATATTTTCAAAATCTCCCTTCCATTTTCAACGCTGATATTTTCTTTCCTGATCTGATGCCAATCAGAATGACGTTGTCCAGTATAACACGCCATAATAAATATATCACGGAGTTTACCTAGCGCAGGACTTAGTTCCGCCTTAAGTAGTTTTTTAATGTCAACCTCATTTAAAAATATAGAGTCAGATTCTGTTCTGATTACTCTAAATGACTTCTTATGAAAGGCGGGGTTAACATTAATATCTCGATCCTCAGCTTCGCGCAGAATTGCTTTGATTTCTTTAAAGTGCTTTCCCCGGTTATTTGGACTGAAGCTTTTTTCAATCATGTAATTGTCAAAATCGTGGTAATACGTTTTATCAAGGTTTTCGAACGTCAAATTGATTTTATTTTTGGCGCAATGCTCTTTCACCAGATTGAGAGTTTGACGTTTGGATCTTTTAGTCCCTTCAGAAATTGGCAATCCATCTTTGTTTTTAGTCGTATTAATGATTTTGTCCCAGGTACTGAAAAAATTGTTTTCCTTTTCAAGTCTCTGTTTTTCGATTTCAAGCTCCTGCTGTTGCCTAATGGATACTTCTTTTTGTTCATCCACTTTTGTTTCATTCAGCTTGTTTTTAAGATCCGTCCGAAGAATAGTTTTGCTGTTATGTTTTGAGGACAGAAAATTGATAACCACTTGTTCCAATTTTTGAAGGTAGCTGTTAAGTTCTTGTAATTCCCTTTCCCGTGCCGGGATTACCTTCGCCCTTTCCTTTTTTTTCAGCCATAAAGATTCGTCCATCACCTTACTGGTACTGTACATGAATTTTCTTCCCTTAAATCTGGAATCAAATACCTGTAAAATTATTACCGGGTCGGATTTTCCTTGTTTCCTAAGCGAAAAATGGATATTGTTCATACACTTTTACAACGACAGATTAAATCTTAGGTTTTATAGCAGTTGAACAAGCAGTTGAACAAAAATCAAATCTTCTTTAATTGTAACCACCTAAAAACCTCGATCAATTATAGTAAAAACCGCGTTTATGACAAATACAGGAAAATGTCGACAATGGGAGGGTGATAGTTCGAATCCGCTCGAGACCTCAAGCGTAAAGAATTAAAAGCCTCGTCGTCAAATGATTGCAGGCTTTTTTCATGAAAGTCGGCTTACAAATAGCCATAGCGTGGCGTAAAGGTGATTGATTTCGTCAATATCCCTTGCTAACCTTTAATGGAGCATAATATTTGTAAGATTTAAAATTTCAAACTGAGTCCAAGCGATAAAATTCTGGAAGACAAATAGCTTCCCTTGAGGACCCGGCCACTGACGAATGGGCTGTAGTTTCCCGGATCGATAATCTGACTTCAGCACAGGATTTCCGTACGCGACCTCAGGGTCTGAGCCAGTATATTCCGTTATCGTAAAAAGATTCTGCTGCTGTGAAGGCGATGATTAAATTATGCAATAAGACCCCCGTAGGCATTACATTATTTTGCTGGCAATAATCCTCGACTCTTACCAAGAAGAAGTTCGTGCTCAAGGTAATTAAAGGCTATGGCTGATTCCATAATTGATAAATGATTGACGTGTGAAGAATGATCCGAAATTCAAATGAGCGTCGTAAAGTCAACTCGGGATAAATATATAGTTGTAGATTTTACAGAAGCAGTCGGTGCCAATCGCAATCCAATTAAAGCCCTATTCAGGAGCGAAGAAAGTCGTTGCAGTGAAACAATTACCCCAAAAACACTTATAACTAAAGATAACCTTACCCTTCAATCAACTATATTTCCGTCCGGATTTATTTCAAGTACAATAACATCGCCACGATCATCGACATAAGCATCCCCATTAAAATCA
>CAMLER010000624.1 GCA_946478915.1 uncultured Chryseolinea sp. | reverse complement strand
CGCGAACAAATCCCTGAGTGGTATCGTAGCAGCGCAATGCTGCAACCTCATCGGCGTATAATGTCTTCACACGTTGCTCTGTAACTTCAACTGTAAAATGTTCACAGACTTTCCGTAACGATTCACTCAATACATAGGGCTCCGAAAGCCACCGTCTGACAGCCTCAGGAATAGTGTCAAGATTTGTACTCGAAATCGCTTTCCAATAACTACCATTGTTCTTGCCAAATTCTGAAACCGGCTTATATGCAATTAGGCCAACACGTTCGCGGCCATTCATACGTATACCATCTGGAAGGGGTCCTTCTTCTTCTCCGAAGTAACGCGACTCCTTTACAACAAAGCCTGTCTTTTCAAAGATCCATACCAGATCGTCCTGGTCGATGTGATGAATTTGTTCCGGGAGATTTTTGTAGATATGGGGATGAGAGCTGTACCGCGATAACTCATTGATATATCCTGCCCAACGTATTCCATTTCTTTTTTTCTCTTCATAAACTGGAATAAACGAACTTACGTGGTGGATATACGGCGTGAACGTAACGATAAATGCTTCGCCGCCGGGAATCAGCCAATCATATATTTTCTTAATACCATCTTCTATCTCCCCGCCGGTAAGAAAGGGCAACACCTGCGACATGTAGACTGCGCTTAGCGAGTCCGGTAGTAGCTCAAAATGCGGAAATCTTTCGGCTATTGTTATCAATTGATTCCGCAAAGGACCGTTTACAGAATTGGTGATCGCCAGGAGATGCTTTTCTTCAATGTCCACAGCGATAACTTTTGCGCCAGTGAGGAGCGCGGGTAGGGTGGCGACACCATACGCTGCACCAATGTCCATCACTGGCATCGAAGCCTTCGCTGCTGCATTTATAAATGCCTTACCAAATGAAGTGAGGGTATACGTGAAGCCCTTTTTATTCCTTGTTTCAAGTGCGATTTCAGTCGCCTCTATTCGATTTTTGAATTCCCTTCCGCTTTCATTTTGCATTTCATTGCTGTTTAAAAGGATTAGTACTATAGACAATTAGTGGCTAGGCTGGCTCAGGTGAGTTGTCTGAACCAATCTTTAGCAGTTTTGATATCTCCAAACATTTGCACCACCATTTCATCCTTTTTTTGAATGGTATTATCGGCGTAACGTTTTACGGATGCATTGCCGAAAACATTTTCAGGTAGTACGAAAGCAACGTGATAAATTCCGCCCTGAAGTGCGCGAGGATTCCATTCGTCGGCAACCCACTTCGTGTCTTTGTCAGGCTGAACGACATGTTTGCGCGTGTCAGCTAACCACAACATTTTGGGATGGACTTTCCTTTTTTCGATCAGGTGATCCAATCCCTTGTTTAAAAAGCTTCTGAATTGTTCACTGCTCATGAAACCGTTAAAGGTCGCAGTGATACAGGGGACGGTGGAGTCATATTCCAGCGTCCCATACTTTTCTTCGAAAAGTTTCATATTAAGTTAACTTGGTTTATTAGATAGGTTTAAAAAATTCGCTACAACATCAACGTGGTGGCACTCTATGATGACGCTATAAAATTGTCTCTAATTTTTTTTTCAATTTTCATCACTATGGCGGAAATATTACTTCGGCGGCGTACTCGTGAAATTCATGTGAATTATCGAAAATGACGACAGGCATGTACGAGCTATCGGATTCGGATTCTCTTTCAGGCAATCAATGAAATCTTTACCTGAATGGTTTTTTAGCGATGAAAGTGAAGAGGTTATCTAAGCAGGTTATAAAGATTTGTTTTACGAAGGATAGCCCAACCGTGTCGGCCAGCGCTTTAATTTTGGAAAGGAGTCAGCTGTTCAATGCCGAAAAAAAGTTGTCAAAAAATTCATTTATGATTTGGAAAAGTACTTGACGCTTGGGCGTAATTGCTTAGGTAAATTTATCTTCGGCACGGGAGATGCCCCCGGGATACAGGGGTTCTTAGTATGCGATATGTTAATTGATATCAGTTAATAGTGTGCTCGATTGAACATAGCATGTACGGTTCATACTGCTCCAAACTTCAAACCTCAAACTTTGAACCTCAGACGTTAAGCTTTACACTTTAACTAGCGTATCGGAACCTGCACAAGTGTTTTATCCCATTTGATATTCATCAATACACCAGCTGAATCTGGTTCAAACGTTATTGTAAATTGTTCTGTTTCCTCTGCAGGCCTGCTGACAGGTACTTCAACCTTTGCTACATCGAGGGCATAGTTTGGTTCAAAATACCCGAATTTCCCCAACTCACTGTTAAGCGAAATTTGCCATGATGTCTGATCCGGAACAGCATACATCCGATAACTTCCTGCCGGCACTGGTTTGTTTACGAACGTCACATCTTTACTAAAAGTGATTTCGGTTGCATCGTTGGCACCAAGGCGCCAATATTTACCATATGGAACAAGTGCTTCTTCCTGCTCGGTACCAAATATCAATCTATTTTTTTTATAGGGTCTGTAGTATACAACTTTTACATCCAGCCCCTGATGGCTCATCGATGTTGTCTCGACCGGGCTATGCGACCGTGTAGTAAGAATTCCATATAGGAAATAGACCAAACCACCCAACAAAAGAATTCCAAGTATGGTGAACAGTTTTTTCATGAATTACCGATTTTGAACCAACGGGCAATATATGCATTCATAAAATAGGTTGTTCTGGTTCGCTTAATTTTATACCGCACAAAAAAAATATCCGGCCTAGATACAAGCCGGATATTTAAAATCCTCATTCAATTCTATCCGTAAACTAAAATTTCACAAGGAACAAACCCCTCATTTCACCAAGACTGTGAAAAAATCAGTTTACGTTTGTTTGATAAAATTTCCTTTGGACTAGACATGTTACCTCCTTTCTTTTAGTTGAACATAAGCAACAAAATACTATTCAATTACCTTAGAACTTCACTTGCTGCCGATAACGACCGCTATCGAATCTCCAACGCGGATTGTCTTAAATTCGTTTGCTCCGGTAAGTTTATTTTTTGACATGGGAATTTTTCAGAGTTTTGACGCACATGGCCATCGCCTCAATTATTAATTAATCCTACTTTGTCATGTAGCGCTTTTTGAAGGAAGGGATAGGGAGTAGGGACTAAGACCTACACTATGCGACGCCATCCTTATTCCCTATTCCTTTTTTCTAACTAGCCCTACTTTGTCAACTTGTGAATTGTGTATGGGCTACTGCCAATGCACTCAATAAAATGCAGGGTCACGAAGACCACAAAGAGAGGCACCACGAACACGACGCAGCTCTCGCCGTGCCCGTTGTGGCTTTGTGGCCCGTCGTGACCTTGTTTTTCATCAATCCTTTATTATGTAATAGTGTAA
>CAMLER010000623.1 GCA_946478915.1 uncultured Chryseolinea sp. | reverse complement strand
TGATTTGAAAAAAGGATAAAACAGGGTAGAGCGGGGTAACTGATAGCGAAAAACAGTATACACAGGAGCGTTCTCTTTGGCCACATATCATCATGACGGGATTAATGCGGTTAAGGTTGCATGGAAAAAAGTCTGAAAATTCAGTCGATTTTGACATACCAGCGATTCAAGATATGATTATTTATTGATTGACCAGGAATAGCTATTTTCGGACAAAATTGTCCAATTCTGATCACTTAAAGGTTCTAAGAGGTTACAATACAATGCATCGTTAGACTATTTGCTGTGCGGCATTGTTATTGGTACGGGGACATTTTTTTAAGTTTCAGCAAAGCTCTAATAGAAAAGGATCCACTATGCTCTCCACCCACCTCAAATTCTTCATCCGTGTCTTCCTGAAAGACAAATTTTTCTCGCTTCTAAATATACTTGGCCTCGCTTTGGGTATCGCCGTGAGCATTATTTTGCTGCTCATCCTTCAGCATGATCTAACCTTTGATACGCATTACTCAAATCATGAAAGAATCTTCCGCGTGGGTGGTCATCTTCGGGCGACTGGCCTTGAAATTCGGGGTGCACGATCTGCCCGGGAACTGGGAGAAATCCTGAAAGACGAATTTCCGGAAGTTCAGGCATTTACGCGGGCTAATAATTGGGATCATACGCTGGTAGAATATCAAAAGGACGGTGAGAAAGTTGCGTTTTATGAAGAAGATGTGGTTCGCACTGATTCAACCTACTTTCAGGTTTTCGATCATAAATTTATCGCTGGTGATAAAAATACCTGTCTTAACCTCATTAATAATGTTGTTGTAACTGAATCTACGGCGGATCGCTATTTTGGCGCAGAGGATCCCCTCGGTAAGTCGCTTACCATCGACGGTCAATTATGGAACGTGACCGGTGTGATCGAGGATTTGCCTGCAAATACTCATTTAAAGTTCGATTTTCTTCTTTCAGGGTTAAGCCGAAGCCGTCAATGGGTAATCGAAGATGGCGGGCAGATAAAATCCGAGGCCTTCTGGAATCCTGACGTTTATCTCTATGTATTGATGCCGGAGAATTATCAGGTCCAGCGGTTCTATCAAAAATTTTCAGAGATCTATACCAAATATTATAAGTCGTTTGGTGACAAAGTCGGTGGGCAATACGACGCAATTCTTCAACCCCTGGCGAGCATTCATTTCCATTCCGACCTTGACTCCGATGAGCCGCTGGGGAATATTGCTTACCTATATGCATTTACTGCAATTGGCATTTTTATCATTCTGCTGGCATGTATCAACTATATGAACTTATCGACAGCAAAATCGTCGACGCGTGCCACGGAAATTGCGATGAAAAAGGCGTTGGGATCAGGCAGGAATTCGTTGATCCTTTCATTTCTTAGCGAATCTGTGTTTCTCTCATTCATTTCATTGCTGGTCGCCATCGCAATTGTGCAGATCGTTCTTAACCTTTCATCGTTCTCCGATCTCATTGGCCGCAATCTAAACGCCAACTTTGTTGGCAATCCCTTGCTTATTATCAGCTTGATTGCAATTCCCTTGGGAATTGGCGTATTGTCTGGTCTATATCCGGCGCTGGTCCTCCCAGCCTTGCCAACCATCGCTGCGTTAAAGGGTTCATTTAAAAGTCGCCATGCCGGGAGTGCTCTTCGAAAGATACTTATTACGGCACAGTTTGCCATATCGATATTTGTGGTCATTTGTACGCTGCTAATGCAAGATCAAATCGACTTTGTTCGAAACCAAAATTTAGGCTTCGACAAAGAAAATGTCCTCATACTGCCTATACAGGACACGTTGGTACAGAATCAGATAACTGCAATAAAAAATGAGTTTACGCAATATCCGCGAATTTCATCTGCTACTACAGCTTACAACGTAATGGGTAGGGGTGCCGGTGGCCCGGTGATGTGGGCGGAAGGTGACTCGGGTATGAAGCAGCAAGCATTCTCGCTGATGGTTGTGGCAGACGACTATTTTGAAACAATGGACATCCCTGTAATAAAAGGCCGCGGATTCCAACCCGGACCCAAGGCGGATGTAGACAATGTATTTATTTGTAACGAAGCTGCGGCAAGATTGATGGGATGGGGCGACGACCCGGTTGGGAAAAAAGTAAAGTGGTTCCATGGCGAAACTGACGGACAGATCATCGGAATGGTCAAGGATTTTAATTTTGCTTCCCTGCACAATGCCATAGAACCTTTGTTAATTATCAAACCTCAAAAAGAAGGGGGCTTTTTGCATTTGAAGGTTTCGGCTGAAAATCTTCCTGAGACCATGTCGTATGTTAAAGAACAGTGGTCGAGGTATGACCCCAATCATCCGTTCGAGTATTTCTTCCTCGATGAAGAATTCAATGCCCAATACCGGGCTGATGAAACGCAGTATAGGCTTTTGTCAAACTTGTCATACATCTGCATTTTTATATCACTCCTGGGACTTCTCGGACTTAGCGCATTTACAGCTGCTCAACGGACAAAGGAAATTGGGATTCGAAAAGTGCATGGTGCAAGCATCCCAAGAATAATATATATGCTCTATAAGGATATTATGTACCTAGTGATTATCGCAGCAGTTCTTGTCATTGTACCGGTGTATTATGTCATAAATCAATGGATGGAAAATTTTGCGTACCGGACTACAATAAGTTACTCAACTTTTATTTTGGTTGCGATGATGGCATTAATCTTCGCCTTTCTTACCGTAGCTTTCCACTCACTGAAAACCGCAAGGACTAATCCGGTAGAATCACTGAAATATGAATAGTCGATATCTTTTTTTTTCGGGTAATGGATAGCAATGAGTAGTGCTAAGTCATGGATTGGGGTTAAAAAAAAGAAATAGGCAATAGGGTTCCCAGACTTTGTATGACGTGAAACGTACAACCTTAGCTCGAGCCAACGATTAACGGATAACGAATAACGGATACCCAACGGCTACTTCGACACGAAACTCTCCTTACCTGAAAATAAGTTAGTCATCAACGATTTGTTGTCGGATGCAAAGAACACACCCGGCTGGGCACTGGACGTAACTACCCATTTGGTGTCATCTGTCTTCCAACCTTTAAGCTCGACGCTCTTGGTAGAATTATTATAAAGCGTAATAACCCAAACAGGCAAATTTGCAGATTTGAAATCGTCGGCAAAATCAGAAAGCTTTTGCGACCGGAATCTGTTGAGATAGCTGGTGACTTTTGTTGAATCGGCTTCAGCGTTGTCGATGGTCCATTTTCCGTTGATTTTTTCCAATACGAAGCTGCTGTCGCTGGGATAGTCAAAGGTCACGCGCGTGACGGTTTCGGGATCAGTCTTAAGGACTGTCTTATCGCGCCA
>CAMLER010000622.1 GCA_946478915.1 uncultured Chryseolinea sp. | reverse complement strand
CGCCACTACCTCATCGGGGTTAACACCGTTCGAAGGTTTCTTTCCAAAGAATTTTTCGACTTCTTCTACAATGCGCGGTATGCGGGTTGAACCACCTACCAATATAACTTCGTCAATTTGCGAAACGCTCACGCCAGCATCTTGCACTGCCTTGCGACAAGGTTCCAATGTTCTGCGAACAAGGTCGTCAACCAATTGCTCGAATTTCGCACGGCTCAATTTTTTCACCAGGTGTTTAGGTACTCCATCAACCGACGTTACATAAGGCAGGTTAACCTCAGTCTCCATGGAGCTTGACAACTCAATCTTTGCTTTTTCTGCTGCCTCCTTCAAACGCTGAAGCGCCATCGGATCTTTTCTCAAGTCTACGCGCTCTTCGTTGAGGAATTCCTCAGCAAGCCAATTCATAATTCTCATGTCGAAGTCGTCACCACCCAGGTGCACATCACCGTTTGTTGACTTTACTTCAAAAACGCCATCACCTAATTCAAGTACTGAAATATCGAAGGTACCACCACCAAGGTCGTACACAGCAATCTTCATATCATGATTTTTCTTGTCCAGACCGTATGCCAACGCAGCGGCTGTGGGCTCGTTTATAATACGCTTTACATCCAACCCTGCAATCTGTCCAGCTTCTTTCGTTGCCTGACGTTCCGCATCATTAAAATAGGCAGGCACTGTGATCACAGCTTCCGTAATTGTAGTACCGAGATAATCTTCAGCCGTACTCTTCATCTTCTGAAGAATCATAGCAGATATTTCCTGAGGCGTGTACAAACGGTCACCTATGCGCACCCGCACGGTATTGTTGTTACCTGATTCAATCTGATAGGATACCATTTTCTTTTCACCACTCACTTCATTGAAGTTCTTACCCATGAAGCGCTTGATTGATGAAACAGTGTTTTTGGGATTTGTAATAGCCTGACGTTTCGCAGGATCACCTACTTTGCGTTCGCCCTTTCCGTTGTCGAGAAAAGCCACAATTGAAGGTGTAGTCCTACGGCCCTCGCTATTTGCAATCACCACAGGTTCGCTACCTTCCATTACGGCCACGCACGAGTTGGTGGTTCCTAAGTCAATTCCAATAATTTTTCCCATATGTTCAGTGTTTTTTCGTTCTAAAAGCAAAACTCTCACTTCAATGCTTATGCCAAGGAGGAATTATGCCATAAAAGTGACACAATGGCATAATGTCTTTCTTTGTGAAGACATTGAGTGAGCAGTCCATCCTTTGGCCAACCGGAGTAGTTTTTTTAAAATGTATCAAATCAGGTCGAATCACCCTGTTTTTTTGGCACCTGGCAAACGCAACGATCAAGGTGTTGGAGTGGAATCTACAATTGACAACTTTGATATGGGAAATGCCACGGGGTCAGCTTGATGAGTTTTCAAGTAAAGCCAAAAGATTCAGGTGGCCGGTGCGATCGAAATTGGAAGGACTTTATTTAACCTTCCGGGAAACTGCGTCGTAAAGCTTACTAGAATCAGAGTAACCGGACTTTTTCAATTCCTTTAATTCAACCAACGCTTTCTTCGTCTCTCCAATTTTCTCGTAGGCTCGGGCCCTGAAGTATTTTGCTCTCAGATTTCCAGCATCTGACTTCAATGATTTTGAAAATTTCGCAATAGCAACATCGTAAGAAGATTGTTCAAAGTCTACCAGGCCGTCCCAAAAAACAACTTCAGAGTATTCCCTGGATTGGTAAGCGGTATTCAGAAGAGGCAAAACGGTTGCAATTACAACCCTCAGGCTATCCCATTTTCTTTGTTGAACATAGATTTTCGCCATCGCCATGTAGGGAAGCGATGAATACGGCTTGGCTGCTGCATTCCTGCGCCAGATCTGCATTGCCTTCACAGTGTCTTTAAGGGTGAGGTAATTGTTAGCTACTTCTTCATACAAGTTAGACCCTTCCTGAAACTGCAATAGTCTCCGCAGATCTTCGTTAGCCGCCGCTTTATCTCCTAAAAGTTCCCAGCAAGCCGACCTGGTTCGAATCACTTCATAGTCAGTGCTATCGGTCTTCATAAAATTGTTAAGGTCGTCAATTGCTCCCCGATAATCATGTTGGAGGGACTTGGCAAATCCCCTGATCCGATATGTAGTCGGAGATTTCGGCTGTAGCCTGAACATGTGATTAAAGTCTTCATTGGCACCCTTCCAATCCTGCAACTCTGTGCGGTAAATACTCCTTTTCTTATGCGCATCAAAATTATCGGCATCCTTTTCAATTGCTTTTGTATAATACAAAAACGCCGACCTATGATCTCCGGAATGTTCGTAAGCAAGTGCCTCAAGAAAGAAGACGGTTCCTGAGGGTTCAATTTGCTCTGCCTTTTTAATCTCTTCCAAAGCGGTCTTCGGCTTGTCCGCCAGCAATAGACAAAATCCCTTCTTCAGGAGACTGAAGGAATGCTCGCCAAGACCATAACCGTTTGTGATCAGGTAATTTGCTGCAAATTGTAAATCAATTCTCTTATCAAGAATTGTTTGCCCCCCGACATACTTTTCATCATCAACGGCGATGATTTTCATCGCCTTGCGAAGATCGTTGAAAGCGTTGTCAAAATCACCCATCTCAATCAGCAGGAATCCGCGCATGAAAGTGTAAAATGAATTGTGCGGGGCGAGCGAAGACAATTTTGTCCAGTTTAACAAACCTTGGTCCGGCCGTTCCAAAGCAATCCATGCCAAACCTCGCCAGAAGTAGGAGTGGGCGTAGCTAGAATCTGCAGCAATGGCTTTGTCAAAAAGTTTTATCGATTCATTGTCCCTTTTCTTTGCTTTAAACTTTAGAATTCCCTGCATCATATAGGCCTGGGGAAAGCGTGGGTCTACTTCGTTACATTTTTCGTAATATTTTACTCCCTTGCGCGTATCCCCTGTTGCAAGCGAGAGACTCCCTAGATTGTAGTAAGCTTGCGCAAGCTGGGGATCAATGGACACAGCACGGTTGTACTCATCCGCGGCCTTAACAAAGGAATTTTGTATGTGATAAATCTCTCCCAGCTCGACGTGCGCAATTGCAAGTTTGGGATTTAGCTTAATGGAAGTTAACAGGTCCCCTTCAGCCTGCTTTAAGTCGCGAAGATTCTTATGACTAATACCGCGGTAATAATGCGCAACCCACAGATCCGCGTCAAGCTTTAACACCTGATCAAAGTTACTTATGGCTAAAAGCAGGTCTCCTTCTTTGAGATAATTGATTCCCTCGTTTAAATGGACCTGAATGTTTCCAGACATGTCCCAGGTAAAAACCGGGTCCAAATGATCGTCGACATCTATTAGCGGAATGGAACTTTCATCAAAATACCTGCTGAAATCCATTTGGGCATCCACCCGGACAACCTGCAGAACC
>CAMLER010000621.1 GCA_946478915.1 uncultured Chryseolinea sp. | reverse complement strand
AGTATGAGACACTTCCCTGGACTTTTCTTCACTTCGATGAGATAGGTGTACCTGAAATTTCTGAGATGATTAAAGAATTTGGTTCACCTGTCGCCTGGCAGGAAGCAAAAGCTCAGGAATGGATTTACAAAGCAGTTCATAATTATGATAGCGAAAAAATTTTCCTTGAAGGCCAGGTTAATCTGCAGTTTATTAAGAAAGGTTTCGAGCAGCAAGACTTCGTCAACTATACGATCATCCTTTTGGATTGCAGTGAAGAGGTTATGGAGAAACGGCTTCGGGAAGAACGAAATCAACCGGAGTTGGCAAACGATAAGATGAAAAACTGGTTGGTCTTCTTGCGAAAACAGGCTGTCGAATTTGGAGCGATACGAATAGACACTACATTCCTTACTCCAATAGAAACGATAAAAGTTTTGGAAGCATCAATCAAGTTTGATTAGGTGTTTGAAATAATTTTACCACGGAGATTCTGTGTTAAGAACCAGGGAAATCACAGATGTTTGGAAATGTCAATCAAAATCTTTGGGCAATCTTTGTGCTCCGTGACTCCGCAGTTAAAAGCAATCCCGTTCTTTGCACGCTGTCGGATATGCCGTGCGACTCCAAAGTTTCTTGTTTACCGCAGGGAACCTGAGGCAAATGCACGCTGAGGACGCTGGGTTTGGATCATGATTCTCTGCTGCTCTTCTTTGATTCCTCCGTGTACTCTGCGTGAATTCCCTCCGGTCCCCTGCGGTTAAAAGCAATCTTCGTTCTGGGTACGCTGTCGGATATGCCGTGCGACTTCAGGTTTCCTTTTTACCGCAGGGCGCTGAGGAAATACACGCGGAGACACAGAACGCACAAAGGCTACACAGAGTTTGGATGTGACCTCGTGTAGCCTTTGTGTTGTTTATCATTTTCTCTGGACAGAACCACAGGGTCTTTATCTCATTACCTATCATCACTCTCGGCAATTGATATTGCCATGGGCGCATTCTTTCGGACGACGTGATATTCTTCTTTTGAAACATCGTAATAATCTTTTCCGAACAACGTCTTTGAACGCTCCTGGTAAATTTGAATGAACCCCTCCCTTATGAAATGTAAATTCGTCAGGAAGGATTCATAGGTGTCGTTATCGTCGTACTTCAAACTTACTACATAATCTGTGGACGATTTGTCCAGGTGCTCCTTTACAAACCTGTGTACTTTCGCCTGGCTAATCTTTCCAGTACTATTCCCCGCCTTGAACTTGAGGATTGCTGTTCGACCATCTGTTTCCGCTTTTGTAATGTCCGATTCAACAAAAATCCCGAGTCGCCGTGCTTCCTCAACCGTTGGCGGAAGCATGATGGGCGTTTCAACTTTCGAGCCATCTGCCGCAACTCCAACATATATCACCTTCCTCTTATCCACCTTGCGCAGTTCCGTTTCTACATCCCGTACAAGTTCCATCTTCTGCAACTTATCAACATGCATCGCAATGAACCCTTCTTTAGATAGTCCCTTACTTTGAATTACGGATGCAATTTGATCTGCCCGATAGGCATGTCCATCGATGATCAACCTGTCGCCTTTTATTTCAATTACCAGCCCATTGTTGGGGTCACCATTGAAGTGGTATCCAGTCTTCGGTAATACTGGTAAATTCAGGGACGTTTTAATATTATTTCCCGATTGCATCGGATCTTCATCCAACTTTGTGTTGCATTGTATTACAACCGCGCTGACAACCAATGCGCCGGCGATGGCAAGGGACACTCTTACTTTGCCCAACCATCCAGATCTTCTATTTTTCATCATGGCTATTCTCTTTTTTATAAATGATAAATTGAAATTGTGTACCAACCCATGCGAGTTGTTGCTGATCAACTGCTTTAAAAGCAAGACTTGATACTCAACCATGGAATAACCCGAAGCGATTATTTTCTTATCTGCTATGTATTCATGCGTAGTCTTTAATGATTTAATTAATTGCCACATTACGGGATTGAACCAGAAAAAAATGGCAACGATTTGTACAAAAACCAGGTCTATGGAATGCCTCTGTTCGATATGGGTTTTTTCATGAGCGAGAATTTGATCGAAATCCGATGAATGGATCATCTCTTCATGAACAAAAACATGTCGAAAGAAGGAGAACGGCGCTATCGATGGCGGAATTTTCACGATCGTTAAACGATTTCCTCTTTCGGTCGGCAACGAAGAAATCATCCTGCGAATCCAGCGCATAGTTCGAACGTTGCGCAATAAACAAACCGCAACTCCAATAGCATACACGAAGAATAATGTAAGGATGGCCACGCCACTAAATTCGGTAACTACCATCCTGGTATCAGACGCAAGTTGTTGTCCTCCACGTTCGACGTCGAATTCCCAAGCGCCCATCGCATCATAATATGACACTCTCAATTTGCTGAGCTCTTCAATGGGGCTATCAAGAGCCGGCACTTTTTTCGGCACAAAGTCCAGGCTAAGCAACGGAATTAACAATGCCGCAACAACGGAAATTAAGAGGTAGAAACGATTAAGGCTAAAAAATGTCTCCTTGCTCAGCGCTATCAGATAAACACCATAGAATAGCGTCAACAAAATGCTCGACTCTACCAAATATGTCAGGATCTTAGCCATTCTTGGCTGATTTTAATTCCTGTAGCATTTTCATAACCTCATCCAGCTCCTTTTTACTCAGCTTTTTGCTTTCAGTAAAAAAGCTCACCACTTCTGTCAGGGAATTATTATAGTAGTCGGAAATAAGCTTTGACAACTGGCCTTTACTATATTCCTCTCGGGTGATGAGGGGATAATATTGATGGGTATTGCCATAGGCTCTGAAACCTACGATCTCTTTTTGAACGAGCACCCGTACTATAGTGGACACCGAATTGTACGGCGGTTTTGGGTCGGGGTATTGTTCGATTATATCCTTGATAAAACCTTCTCCGATACCCCAGAGAATTTTCATTATTTTCTCCTCTGCCTTGGTTAAAGTTACAGCTTGCATTTTAGCATTCGTTGATCAGCAAGACAAGTCTACAACTTATTTTTAAGTTTTACAACTTATTTTTACGTTATTCTATTTAGATTTAAGTTATGCGCCCAGAATAGAATTTTTTACCACGGAGATCTGAGACCAGAGAATCCCCTAGCAGCGTTTGACGGCAATTGATTATGGGGTCAGTGCATTTTTTGATCAAAAGCAACCTCAGTTGCCTGAGGTCTCAAGCGCCTGTAGTTTAAGTCAATAATCGAAGGTCCTTTTACCGCTGGGGACGCGGAGCATGCACAGGATTCATAGGACCATATGTAATTAGCGTTTGCTGAAAAAGTGAAATGAAAATCAAAACGCTGAACTAACTCTAAAAGGGAAACTTTTTTGAATCCTT
>CAMLER010000620.1 GCA_946478915.1 uncultured Chryseolinea sp. | reverse complement strand
CTACGGTGAGTATGCCCGCGTCGAGGACGGCGCCACGGGTGCGCTTGGTCAGGCGTTCGGCGCGCTCGACAATTTCTTCGTCGTCACCGACTCCCGTGCCACCGTGTGGGGCCTGGGCATCGTGCAGCACATCGATGCCGCGGCGTTGGAGGTGTTCCTGTCTTATCGTCGGTACTCGGCAGAGCTGACAGCGATCGACGCCCTCCAGCTGGGGGAAGGTGGCGAAGAAGTGCTTTCAGCAATATTGACCACGGGAGAAATTTTTGGAGAACTGGCGATGGCGGGAGAAGAGCGACGTAAGGATTTTGCTCAGGCGATGGAAGAAACTTTGATCTGTCCGTTAACGATCAGTGAGCTGAAAATGCTGATGTACGAAAACAAAGATCTGAGTTTCAAGATACTTAAGCTAATCGGGTTGCGGATAATGAAACTCGAACGGAAACTGGAGTTGCTGGTTTTCAAAGATGCGCGAACGCGAATAATAGAATTTTTAAAAGATATAGCAGAGTGGAAGGGTAAAAAGGTTGGATTTGAAACATTGATCCAAACCAGCCTGACCCATAAAGATATTGCATCGCTTACAGGGACATCGCGGCAAACAGTTACAACGATCTTAAACGATATGAAGGAGCGTAATCTGATTAACTTCAACAGGAAACAGATTTTGATTCGGGATCTTGATAAACTTTGTTAAGGTTGCCAAATTTATGTGACACGAAAACTAAGCAGCAGTCTGAATCCAGGGATGTATTTCCTCGATATTTTTGATCTCGATAAAATTCATTCCGCGACTGTGTGACTCCTGGGATATTAAAACAATGTTGCGATCGGTGTCAGCAAATCCCCTCACGAATGTAACTACCACTTCGTCGTTCTTTTTTCTGATACAGAAGGCTTCTCCTGTTCCTGCACAATGAATCAGCGTTTCTCTCATTCTCTCAATGTTGCTATACCCGTTTTTCATAACTGATTGTTTACAGGATCTGTACAAGCAATTTCATGCCGCACGGCTTATGGGCGTATTTGGCTCAATTCCTCAGCTTTGAAAACAAGGCGCATCCCAACCTGGGAACGATTTTCCGAATTCTCAGAGTGGGCTGAAAATGGGATAGGCTATTCTGTGGCCGATAACTTCATAATTTGAAGTTGGCAGGCAAGTCTTGAACACGGTCTATATCAGTCAGAATTTGCAGCTGAAAGACAGAAAGACCTGCGGAAATTACATCGTGTAGTGTGTGCGTTAGTACACTGTCGCTACTCCACTTTTTGTTTTTAAAAAGGGACTCATGAAGGGAGTTCATACCGAGGAGATAATAACCACCATCGGCAGCGGGGCCGATAACAACGTCATTAGTCGACAGGTGTTGAAACGCTTCAGCAATGATCTCTTTAGTCAGATCTAGACAGTCTGTGCCTATAATGCAAATAGATTTGTAACCGAAATTGAATCCAGCTTCAAATGCATTGTACATTCTGGCACCGAGATCTTCACCGCATTGTATAAATTTTCGGAATTTATGGTTTGACCAGGCATCTTCTGTGTCTATAAACTCTGAATAATAGAGCGCCTTTTCCTGGGGTAAACCCTCGGTGATATTTCGAGTGTGTTGAGCCAAAAGCAGATAAATTGCATACGCTTTTGAATCGCCGATTGAGGCTGCAAGGCGTGTTTTAACTTTGCCTAATTCAGGGTTTTTGTAAAAAATAATTAATAATGATTCTTGAGGGGATTTTTTCTGGGCCATATCCGGATCATATTAATTTTTCTGCTGAAAATATCCTATAAACCCCGCTGGTAATTTTCAGTTCCGAATCAGTGCAAATGACCAGGCGCGATTGATTTGCGCGAAACCCTCCTCCACAATTCATAACCCAAAAAGCCGAGAACTGACAAATACTCCAATGTGACCAGCCATAAGTCTTCAGAAAAGCCTTCTTGGGTATAGCCTGCGTACGTAAAAAAAATCATGAAGCTCCAAACAATCATGAACCTGAAATTTGTAAACACAGAAAGTGCAAGCAAGGTTGAAATGTACCAGGGATGCAATATGGTTGTAAACAGGTAATAAATTAGAAGACATGTCGCCACGATATGAATGTACTCCAATACATGTATAATTCTGCCGGAAGCAACCGCTATTGGTTGTTGGGATAGAAACTTGGGCAAACCTTTCATCGAAATACGAAGTATTAGAAAAAATGCCACCACAGATAGCAACGGACCGGCTATTGCTATGATATTGAACCCTGAAACTGCATAACCGATTGCTCTGATCAGGTAATAGATCGATGCATTGAATTCGAACTTTGATAAGAAATATGGAATGCTATTTCCAAGTCCTGTGAGCAGCGACGCATTGAGCAGCGGAAGAAAAAGAAGAATAAGCGTCACGCAAACTACAGCAAAATAGATCCTTGCATTTTTCCATCCCTCTATCCGCTTTATAGCTGGCAAAAAAATTAGTGGTATCAGCTTTACACCGATAGATAGGGCCATCGTAATGGCTGAAAATGTGGATTGCTTTTTGAGCATGAAATACAGACTCAGGACGATAAAAAAGATCATCACGGCTTCGAAGTGCGCATTGCCCGTAAGTTCGATAACGATTAGGGGGTTTAGTGCATATATGAGTACTCTGTGGCTACTTAGATTGAGCTCCTGCAACAATTTTTTTATCAAGAGAATCGATGCAATCTCCGAAATGAAATTGAAGGTTTTAAGAACCACCAAACTCCCATAAACCGATGATGAGAGTTTTGCCGAAACCCAGAAGAAGAACTGAGCAACTGGTGGATAAATTGTAAAATAATCCTTCGAGTTTAATTTTGAATAGAGACTTTCATCGATTCCGATTGCAGGAATGTTATTTTCAATGTAAAAAGAGGGTGGATGAGCGAAGGGATGATAGCCAGACGCTAATAGTCGTCCATCCCAAATGAAGCGGTAAAAGTCCTCTGAAAGATTTGGGGTGGAAAACAGCAGCGAGAATCGGAAAGCAATTGCGCATCCAATCCAAAAATCAGTATTACTCGCTTGCTTCGAAAAAATAATCAACAGGTAGAGCGCGAATAGGGTAACATACAAGGACAGCAGCGTTGCGGTCTCGTAGCGCTGCACGTTATAGCCAATTCCGACGTATAAGAATACCGTGACGATCGCGATGAAATATGCGCTCGAAGTTTTTCTAAGCATGCGTTAGCGGCTTGACCGAATAATAGAAGACCGTTCCAAATCCCATCGCCAGCATTGCATGAAATACGAGTAAAATATTGAGATGCAGGTAAAGACCTACTACAATCGCAGCGATCAAATAAAGGCACATAAATCCTTCCAACACGGTAATAGCATTCAGTTTTGGATGAACATAAATAT
>CAMLER010000619.1 GCA_946478915.1 uncultured Chryseolinea sp. | reverse complement strand
AATTCATCAGGAATTCGACAATCTCAGGATCGGTAAATTTTGTTGGAATTATTTCTAACAAACGCAGGTACCTGGGTGGATTAAAAAAATGAGTTCCGCAGAAATGCTTTTTAAAGTCATCGCTTCTTCCCTCTGTCATCAGATGGATGGGAATTCCTGAGGTATTTGAAGTGATCAGCGTACCGGGCTTCCGGAACTTCTCAACCTCTCCATACACCTTCTTTTTTATCTCCAGGTTTTCAACAACTACTTCGATGGTCCAATCGCAATCCTTGATCTTCTGGAGGTCGTCCGTAAAATTTCCAAGCGTTATACGCGATGCAAATTTCTTGTGATATAGTGGCGCGGGGTTCGATTTAATGGACCGATCGAAAGAAGTTTGAACAATCCGATTTCTGACAGCTTTGCTTTCAAGGGTTAAACCTTTCGCTTTTTCCTCCTCGGTTAACTCGGTTGGGGAAATGTCTAGCAAAAGTGTTTGACAACCAATATTTGCAAAGTGACAAGCAATGGCTGATCCCATCACACCGGAACCTAGAATGGCAACACTACGAATTGAACGCTTCATATTTATTGGGGTCCTTATGAATTTTTGGATGCCTTAAACATCGAAGGATCAAATTTCTCATTGGTGGCCAACTGATTGATCTCATTGATTACCTCGAAAAACACTTTTAGTTTATTTGCTGATATTATCTCGCGCACCCGGTTGTTAAATAACAACACCGAAGCTCGCGAAAGTTCTTTCTTTTGCTTGCCCAGTTCGGTAAGATATATTCTCACCGACCGTTTATCGACCTGGTCTGGCACGCGGTAGATTAGCTTTTTCTCTTCCATGGTCTTCAGCATGCGTGTCAGACTTCTGGCTTCAAGCCCCATAAGTGGAGCGATCTTAGTGGCCGGCGTTCCTTCCTCCGAATGAATGTTCAACAATACAAAACCTATGGACGTAGTCACGTGATACTTACTCGCCTGCTGATTGTACATACGCGCAATAGCGTGCCATGCCGACTTGATATTATGATCTACGGTCTCCTCTCTTCGCATAGGAGGACGAAGGTAATAAATTTTGTTATGCATGCATACTATGGAGGATATTTTTTCGCTTGCACGCCTTCCTGCCCTGCAGAACTTTTCACCGATATTATGCCCCCAAAACTTTTCGAGGAGAACAGGGCCATTTTCTCAGTACAAATCTTAACAATTCTCAATTCGTTCCGCTTAACCCGTTCCTAAAACGGTGGGCGTGTTTGTAATGTGTGCATTATTACAACCGCCGTCGATTTGATATTTTCAACCGTAGATACCTCTCATCCAAAAGGATGCAATTATTTGCATTGCAAGTCTGAAATTGCTTTATGCGAAGAGTTCTGATAGTGGTTCTGCTGACATTTTTATCCAGTCAGCTGCAAGCACAGAAAATTAATGAATCATACCAGCTTAATATAAAACGAGCAACATCAGAAATAATAATTGATGGGATGATGGATGAAGCCGCATGGCTTGAAGCGAATGTTGCTTCAGACTTTTTTATGGTGCTACCCATGGATACCAGTAGGGCAAGGGTTAGAACAGATGTGCGGATGACGTATGATGATCACAACCTTTATCTCATCGCGACTTGTTTCCATCTTTTGCCGGGACCATACTTTGTGGAATCGCTTCGAAGAGATTTTACATTTGGCAAGAACGATAATTTCCTTTTGTTCATGGATCCGTTCGATGATCAAACCAATGGGTTTTCATTTGGAGCAAATGCTGCAGGCGCCCAGTGGGATGGACTAATGTATGAAGGAGGTAAGGTCGATCTCAGCTGGGACAACAAGTGGACTTCGGTTGTAAAAAAGGATGATGACAAATGGGTGTTTGAGGCGGCCATCCCCTTCAAAACTATCCGCTATAAAAAAGGTATAACGAAATGGGGAATAAATTTTAGCCGGCTGGATTTGAAGACTACCGAAAAATCCAGCTGGGCGCCTGTTCCCCGACAGTTTCCAACGGCATCCCTGGCTTATAGTGGAATCCTTGGATGGGACCAACCACCTCCTCAAATTGGTTCCAATATTTCTGTGATCCCCTATGTGCTGGGTGGTGTTTCCAAAGATCATCAAGCAAAAACTTCACGATCATACAAAAAAGAAATCGGAGTGGATACGAAAATTGCTGTGACATCTTCCCTCAATTTAGATCTCACGATCAATCCCGATTTTTCTCAAGTGGAGGTAGACAGACAGGTCACCAATCTTGATCGATTTGAATTATTCTTCCCTGAGCGCAGACAATTCTTTCTTGAAAACGGAGATCTGTTCGCCAACTTCGGCTATGCGAATATCCGACCGTTCTTTTCCAGACGAATCGGACTCGGAACTTCAATTGAATACCCGGATGTAGAAGGAAGAAGAAATAGAAAAGATACGCTTTACCAAATTCCCATTGAATACGGAGCACGCTTCAGTGGAAAGCTTGACAAGAATTGGCGGATCGGAGCGATGCATATGCAGACGGGTAAAGTTTCCGAAATCTCAATGCCAAGGCAGGGCTTTACAGTATTTGCGTTGCAGCGTAGGGTATTTTCTCGATCAAATATCGGTGTGATTTTTATCAACAAGGAATCAATGAACTATCAACCCGCCGATGATCCCTCTGTGGCTGTTTATACTAAGTTTAACAGAAACCTCGGACTCGAATACAACCTAGCATCACCTAATAACCGGTGGACAGGCAAGGCGTTGCTGTTGAAAAGTATTAATCCAGTGGATAAAGAAAAGGAGATGGCGCATGCTGCAAATCTTCAATATGCCAGCAGGCGTCTCACGCTAAGCTGGCAGCACGAGTACGTCGGCGAGAATTATAATGCCGAAGTTGGATACGTTCCCCGTCGAAACTTCGTCAAGATAAACCCGGTCGCAGGATATCTGTTTTTTCCCAGCAGCAAAAACGTGCTGAGCCATGGTCCTAAACTTAGCTCGACTTATTATTTTGATGATCGTTTCGACCAGACCGATAATGAAACGTTTCTTAGCTATCCAATAACGTTCAGACAACAAAGCGTGCTAACGGCGTGGGTCGCACACAATTTTGTACGACTGCTTCAGCCATTCGATCCCACAAATTCCGGTCTTGAGTTCCTTGAAACAGGAACTGAACATCGATGGAACTCATTTGGTGTCGACTTTGTCTCAATGCCCCAAAGTATCATTACCTATACTTTGTCCTCCCGTTTCGGCGGATACTTCGCGGATGGCACCCGAATGAATTTCTCCGGAGAGGTAGGCTATCGATATCAGCCGTACCTTAGTTTCGCCTTAGGATTTAGTTACAATGATATTCACTTACCTTCTCCCTGGAATAATCGAACATTTTGGTTGATCGGTCCGCGGCTTGATGT
>CAMLER010000618.1 GCA_946478915.1 uncultured Chryseolinea sp. | reverse complement strand
AAAACAGATGGCGTAATAGGCGAACGGTGTTTTAACCGAGCACTCTGGCACCGGTGCCGCATACCCCGTTATTCCAATCGACCAGTCGGTTGAAAAAAGGTCAATTGCGTTAAGTGCCATTTGTGATGCCACTTTTTCAGAAACACAATTACAACTCTCAGCATGAATAGGCTCGATCTTGAGATGGCGTGCCTTCTGCCCGAGGTTGTAAGCAGTGATTCCCCCCTGGAAAAATTTCGAAGCATTTTCTGCCGAAGCCAAGGCAACCTGGAAATGGCCAGAGGTTAGACTTTCCGCAACTGCGATCGTTTGCCCTTGACTTATCAATAAGTCCTTGATGTCTCCAATTACTTTGTCGTTGTACATAACATCATCATTTTATAAATCGAGTGGCAATTTTTGTACCCTCAACTTTCGAGTAAAAATTCCACAGCATTTCGGAAAAAGTGCGTCTGGATGCTGTCAGCCTTACTGGTACAATTTTTTCATCACATATATCATATTGGCTTCATGTTACACTTTAGGTAAATGCTTATGATACGCTCAGCTTTAATGATTCTCGCAATTTTTGTAATGTTTCTCTTGACAGGTGCAAATTATGCTGACGGATCAAAAAACGTGGTCAAAAAGCATTGCATGGGTTACTCCGTGATTTCAGTTGACAAAGGAGTTGACTGCAACGGCGATACGATACGACTAATGAAAGTGAATGGTTATTTTGAAAGAGCAGAAAAGTAACAATCTTCTAACTATCCGCAGATCTGCGTTTCAATAGGCCGACGCCTGCGCCGAAAAAAATAATTCCTAATATAGCGAGAGCCCAGGGGTGCAAAGCCACCAGGTCTTTTCCAAAGATTCCCAGAACACCCAATATTAGTCCCACGAATCCGACAAGTGTCAGGATTAAACCAACTATTTTAATCATATAAAATTTTTTTGACCAGGTATAGTCAAATGATGTGCCTCTCAATTTACGCCGGAAAAATATCTTAATGCCGGAAAATAACGCGAATGAAGCTTAGCCGTGAATTATGTCCACGCTGCAAGTGGCGATATTTTTCTACATCAAAAATCAGTAAAGGACTCTGAATTTAATGGTATGTTCTATCGCCTTAAGTTTCGCAATCACATCCTTATCGTATTCTTTGTTGATGTCCGTGATTACATATCCGATCAGCTCATTTGTCTTCAAGTATTGACCGACGATATTGATGCCATTTTCTGCCAGAACCTGATTAATCTTAGCAAGAATACCCGGAACATTGTTATGGATGTGAATGAGGCGATGTGCATTTTCAAGTATAGGTAGTGTGATGTTGGGGAAGCTAACGCTATTCGACGTACTACCGGTATTGATATAGTCCATTATCTTGCCTGGAACATAATTTCCTATGTTCTCCTGAGCCTCTGAAGTACTGCCTCCGATGTGGGGTGTAAGAATGGTGTTCGGCAGTCCCCTTAATTCCGAAACAAATTCCTCATTGTTGCTTACTGGTTCCAAAGGGAAGACGTCGATAGCACAGCCAGCAATTTTTCCACTCAAGATGTTTTCACGCAAGGCCTGAATATCGACTATATGGCCACGGCTAAGGTTAATAAAAATCACTCCGCGTTTCATTAGCTCAAATTCGCGCGGACCGATCAGGTTTTCGTTAGAGGGGCGTCCGTCCACGTGCAGAGAAATAACATCTGCATCTTCTAAGACCTCTTTCATCGACTTGCATTTCACCGCGTTTCCGAGCGATAATCTTTCTTCCACATCGTAATAAATCACCTTCATACCCAGCGATTCGGCGATTACGGAAAGTTGCGTGCCTATATTTCCATAACCGATTAGTCCGAGTTTTTTGCCGCGCACTTCAAAGCTGCCTTTCGCTGATTTATCCCAAATACCTTTGTGCATCTTAACCGACTTGTCCGGAATACCGCGCATAAGCATAATCATTTCCGCGACCGCCAACTCAACAACGGAACGGGTATTGCTAAACGGAGCATTAAAAACGGCGACACCTTTTTTTGTTGCTGCCTTTAAGTCTATTTGATTCGTGCCGATACAAAATGCCGCGATCGACATCAGCCGATTGGCATTTTCCAACACTTTTGCTGTAACCTGTGTTTTGGACCGGATGCCGAGGACCGACACATTCTTTATTTTTTCACAAAGTTCGTCTTCCGTTAGCGCAGCATGATAAACCTCTACGTTGAAGCCTTCGGCCTTTAGTAGCTCAACTGCAACAGGGTGAACATTTTCAAGCAGCAGTACATTGATTCTGTTCTTAGGGTAGGAGATCACGGTATTCAATTTATTCAGATAAAGAAATTCGTCAAGACTTGGCGTTATGTGGTCAGCTTTACTCTTTACGGTTTCGCGTTCAACATTTTCAGTGAACGCATAAAATTTATTCGCTAATCCAGCTTGTTTAATTTCATAGTCGGTGTAGCCATCACCGATCACGTAAATGTCACCAGGAAGATTAAGTTTTTGTAACAGTTTTGCCTTTCCACCATTTGCAGAAAGGGGATTGTTCTGATCAAAGCCAATTACCCGACCGCTATCATCAAACTTGAACTCATTTGCCAAAATGTTCGTGGCCTTTACCCCAAATTCGGTAACAATCGGTTCTATAAATTCCTTGAAACCATTGGATATGATATAGATATTGTCGGAATGCTCCTGGAAAAAATCCTTGTTCCTTTTAAAGGATTCCGAAACCTTGCCTTTTAGTTCCTTAATGAGGAAGGGGAGATGTTTTCTGGTAGGAGCCAATAAATCAAGCCGTTGCTCAAGGGATTCGCGGAAGGAAATCGAGCCATCCATGCCTTTATCTGTAATTTCTGCAATCTGCTTCTTCTTAATTTCTTTCTCAGGATGATCGCTGAGGGAAATGTCGGCAAGGACGTCAAACGCTTCAACTTTTGTAAAGGTGCTATCGAAATCGATTACGAAGTACTTATTTGGTTTCATGGTGGATAATGGAGACGCAAATGTAATGGATTTCTCAATCCATAATTACACAGTGCAATTATAGTTAATTAGCCGAGACGTAGTAAGAACTTCGGGCGCATTAGGGTGGATGACTCATTTTGAGATGCGCCGCATTTCAAAAGAAATGCTTATCTTTCTATAGACCTTTTTCACATCGGGCTAACCGTTGGGTGTAATGATCAAACCAATAGCTGAATGTTATCCGGCACATCACAACCTGACCAACGGTATAAGCGCTGTTGACCGACCACCAACCTTAAATACATATGAAGTTCGCTGCAATCATTACTTGTCTATTGGCTTGCCACCTTGCAAATGCACAATTTTCAAAAGGTGACAAATTTTTTGCCGGCGGGTATTCCATTAGCCTACAAGATGGATCGAATGGAAACGGTGATGACAACA
>CAMLER010000617.1 GCA_946478915.1 uncultured Chryseolinea sp. | reverse complement strand
GACTACCCATGCAGTTCGGCGATCATGAATCTTAGTCAGAATTTGAGCGCAAGTATAGCGCAAACGTTGGATGAAATTATTTTTTACAATTATCGTTTTCGATAAGCTTCATAGGCCTGTTAACTGTCAAAATTTTGATTGCGTATTCCGCAAACGTTGTTTCAACTAAAAGATTAGGTTTCCTTACAACTTACGGCTCTGCCCATAACCCCACCGTATATTTGCATATAATAAATAATGAAAATGAATATGAAAGCAAAATCAATGATCCTCGCAGCGTTGTTGTTAATGACCACAGTTGCAACTTTTGGAAGCGATGAGCCAAAGAAAGCAGGTGTAGCAGTAGTGCCGATGAATGGAGCTGAGCTAGTTAAAGTCATATACAAATCTGAAACTGCAGGAAAGGTTCAGGTTAAGGTTTACAATTCTCAGAACGACGTAGTGTACACTGGTAGTTTCGCCGACACGAAAGGGTTCATTCTTCCATTGAACTTAACGCAGGTTGGATATGGTGAATATACTTTCGAAGTAACGGATGCTTCGGGCAAACGCGCTGAGAAACTTGTTTATGAACGCGCGAAATCCAACAACAATATTCGCATTGCGAAATTGGATTCCGGCGAAGGCAAGTTCCTGGTAGCTGTAGCAAGTCCTAAAAACGAAACTATTACGGTTCGCATATTTGACAATTTCAATAACCTTTTACACAATGAAGTAAAAAGTGTTAACGGTCACTTCGCTCAAGTATATACGGTAAAGAATCTTAACGGTGCTTGTACTTTCGAAGTTACTGATGATGCAGGCTTTGTTAAAACGGTTCGTTTCTAAAATCTCAATTAACCATAAACTGAAGGCCTCCGGATAGATGTATCCGGAGGTTTTTTTTGCTCCAAAAGATGTGGCTTTTTTATTGTTTAGGCTTAACCTATATTAAAGCCAAAACAACCGATATGCGATTAGCACTCATAGCATTACTTATGGCTTCATCCATGGCCTTTGGTCAGGATGCCAAGCGTCTTTTTACTGCAGAGGATTTTACCAAAGAAAATCTTTTCACGAGCAATATCGAAGGCCCTGCTTTCGATAAAGCCGGAAATCTTTATGTAGTTAATTTTCAAAAGGATGGCACCATCGGATTGGTAAAACCAAGTGGAGAAGTGGAATTGTTCGTTACCCTACCCGAAGGAAGCACGGCCAACGCTATCCAATTTGATAGCAAAGGAGCGATGTACCTGGCGGATTTTACCGGCCATAATATTCTTAAGGTTGATATGAAGACAAAGGATATCAGCATTTACGCTCATAATGATGCATTCAATCAGCCGAATGATATTTGTATCAATAAGAAGGATCAGATTTTTGCATCGGATCCAAATTGGAAGGAGAGTACTGGAAAGTTGTGGCGTATAGATAAAGGAGGAAAAGCGAAGCTTCTCACCGATGAAATGGGAACCACCAATGGTATCGCGTTGAGTCCGGACGAAAAGATATTATACGTCAACGAAAGTGTACAGCGAAAGATTTGGGCATTTGATATCGATAAGAATGGAGATATTTCAAACAAGAGATTGTTTGCTGAGTTTACCGATTTTGGGTTCGACGGGATGAAGTGTGATGCAAAGGGAAATTTATACGTTACGCGGTATGGGAAAGGTGCTATTGCAATTATTTCACCGGAGGGAAAGATTATCCGCGAAGTTATGTTGAAAGGAAAAAGGTGCAGCAATCTTGTCTTCGGACCCCCAAATGGTCGCACGGTTTATGTCACTCTTCAGGATCGAAAGGGAATGGAACGATTTACAAATGATATTCCAGGTAAAGGGTTGCGCTAGTGCTGCCTTGTGCCAGCTCATCCGACTTGATCCACAAGCTCCAGACGCTTTACTATACTTTGGGAGGGTAAAACTGTTCCAGGCGATAATACTGCGTTAGCACCAATTTTACTATGATCGCCTACAAGCGCTCCAAATTTTGTGACGCTTATCGCTGTCTTCTTTTTGTTGATCATCACAAAAATGGTCTTATCCAGACGTTCGTTGAAGTGGTTGGCAATGATGCTTCCAGCCTCCATATTTACATAAGATCCGATTATCGAATCACCGACGAAATTAAAATGCGCCAACGAACTTCTGGAGAGGATGATACTTGATTTTATCTCACAACCTGGGCCAACAACAGCGTTATCTCCCAAAAACACTCCTCCGCGCATATATGCATGTGCGCCTACAAAGCATCCTTCGTTGATAATGATAGGTCCCTTCAATGTTACGTTTTCTTCGATCTGTGCTTTCTTATGAACTGCCACGCCCTGAGAAATACGAAAGTCGGGAGACAATACTTTTATCTTTTGCTGAATAAGATTTTGAACATCCGATACGATTTCCCAGGGAACATCTTTATCCTTATTGGGAAAGTGGACCAAAAAGTTCTTGATATAAGTTAAGTAGTCATTCATGGGCGTCAATTTTCATAAAGCTCCAACGGTAGTTCGTCAGGATCTGCGAAGAACGTGAAACGCTTTCCTGTATATTCATCGACCCTTACCGGTTCCGTTGTAATTCCATTCTGGTTTAACCAGGCAATGCTTTCATCAAGGTTTAAGACTTCGAACGCCAGGTGTCTCAACCCACGGGCTTCCGGCCTTGACGGTCTTTGTGGCGGATCAGGGAACGAGAATAATTCGATCCAATACCTGTCGCCGAGTTTTAAATCCAGTTTGTATGAATTTCTTTTTTCGCGAAAGTATTCGGCATGTACAGCGAATCCCAGCACTTCCGTGTAAAACTTTTTGGATACATCGAAGTCCGAACAAATAATAGCGATATGGTGAATGCCGGTTATCTCAATCATCTTCGAAAATATGTATTTTCACCAATACTTTTGCGCATGGATACGTTCTGGCTTGTTCTCGGCTTTGTTTTGATGGCAGTCGGCATCCTTGGTTGTCTTTTGCCATTGCTTCCCGGCCCTCCATTAGCTTTCGCAGCATTGCTCATCCAGCAATTGAGAACCGATCCACCGTTCACAGCCAAGTTCCTTTGGATATGGGGAATAATTACGGTCGTTGTAACCGCATTGGATTATATAATCCCGGTCTACGGTACTCGAAAGTATGGAGGCTCCAGTTACGGCGTTTGGGGATGTACGATTGGATTGATTGCAGGTATTTGGATGGGACCATTGGGAATAATTGTCGGTCCGTTTGTAGGTGCATTTATTGGTGAATTGCTTGCAAGAAATAATTCGGAGAATGCTTTAAAAGCAGCGTGGGGCTCATTCGTTGGATTCTTGTTTGGGACTCTGTTAAAGTTGATCGCGTGTCTTGTTATGGCCTGGTATCTTGTGAGGATTCTATTTTAGCCGTTATCTGTTATCCGTTATTCGTTATCCGT
>CAMLER010000616.1 GCA_946478915.1 uncultured Chryseolinea sp. | reverse complement strand
GCAACGATATAACCATGTTTTGCAAGATGCTCCATCAATTCATAGTTCTCTCCTAAATCTGCATTCATGCTGGCAGCATAAATGATCAATGGATACTTCTTTTGCGGGAAACTTGCATTTTTGACGGCAGCAAGAGGTGCGTTTAACGTTTGCCATAGTTGTACGCTATCAGCAGAATTGTTTCTCGCGATGGTCGATAGGACCAGATACTCATGATCTCTCAAATGTGATTTCAGGTATTCGGCAATTGATACATCAGGTTTAGAGCTTGCGCCGACCATTGGATACCACACTCCCAAAGGAATTTTTCGAGGAATTGTATTTGTAGAATCAATTATTGTTAAGAGACGGAAACCTATTGGCAGGGGTGACTTGTCAACGTAGGTTAAAATATTCGCAAAAATGAATAGACATATGGGATATAGCGTCATGTGAGGTGTGCCAACTGAACCAATATAATATTTTTATTATAAAAACCGGGCGATATTATACTTACGCTTGGCGTCAGAGTCCGTCGTTTCGGAGATCGTGGAGAGTGTAGTTCCGTCAGAGTCCCTGAGACAGGAGACTCTGCGGAGACGCAATTTGTAGTTCTTTCCTAAACAAAAGTGCCACTACTCCCCTTCCAAATCGCGAAGGTGAAAATGCAAACTGTTTTGCAGTACTCTATTCAATTTTTCTAAAAGTCAGAATCGCGCCCGAGGGTGACTCGTAAAAATTCTCGATGGCTAGTTTGTCACCTGTAACTTTAAAATAATATTCATCAAATGTCATCGTCGCTGCTAACATCCAGCGCATGGAAATTTTATCATTTGGCAGTAGTTCGTATTCATAAGGCCCTGATCGGAGGAGTACACCCCTTTTTAAATTTATGACTTCTTTATCTTCAAATAGTGTTTCAAAAGATAATGTATCAGTATCGTCTTCTACGCCGACCCAGTTTCCCTTCAATCGGCTCTTGTCAATAGTGTTTGAATTGTCGTCGGCGCACCCGAGTAAAGTTAGTACTATGCATGCTAGAAATAGGTGTCTCATATTAGATCGAGGCTAAGGCTTGGTAATTAGGTAGACACGCTTTCAGCCAAAAGGGATGGAATCACATATATTTTTTTCTAGATCTAGTCTTGGCATCGGGTCATTGAGGCTTTTTATTGTTCTGACGGCCGTTATCTGAGTGTCTTTTTATAAAGTCGATAATCACATCACGGTATATGCTGTGCGGCGAATAGGATAAATCTCTCCATAGAGCGCCGTGCCCAAGCCGATGGACATGCAAGACTTCAAGCTCCTGAAATTTTGCGTCCCGAAGCCGATCCTCGAATAGGTTTGTGTACTTGAACGTATTCGTTTCTGAAATCAACAGCATCGGTGTCGACAGACTGTCAATATAACTGACCGGAGAACCCTCTTCAAATTCCTTGGCAGATAACCCGAAAACGCTCCCCACATGATTATCCGCGAAGTCTTTACCGTTTCCTTCAGCCAACACCTGGTGGTAATGGGCAATATCGTAGGTGCCGGCAATTGGAATGATTCCTTGAATCAATTTTGTCGACAATCCAACTTCTTTGAGATACCGGCCATCCATTGCGATGAGCGCTGCCAGGTGACCGCCTGACGAAAAACCTCCGACAAATATCTTCGTATCAGAATAACCCCATTTGGAATTATTCGCATGCAAGAACCTGATTGCCCGAGCAACATCTCTAATGTGTTCGGGGTGTTTGATTCCCGTATTTAGCTTTGGATCTTTCCATGTCGCCGGACTAAGTCTGTGCCCTATAGAAGCAACCGCGATACCTGTTTCCGCTATTTTCTTTGCGACATCCATTTCCATATCCCGGTTGACATATGACCATGCGCCACCACCAATCCAAACCAACAACGCCGGTTGTTCAACATCTTTAGGAATTACTAGATTCAGTTTGTGATTTGTTGTGTCGAGATCAGGTCTGTCGTAGTATTGGATGTCGTTGATAACGGTGAAGCTATTGGCATTCTTAAGCTGCCCGAATGAATGACAACAGACAAGACATAGCGGTATTACCAAGAGTCGTTTCATTAATATCTTTATTTGCAGCATCTTAGTTTGTCATGCTATTCCTGCATTGTCATTACCTGCAAAAGATCCCTGATCCATTTAATCACTATCCACTAAATGTAATAATATAATCCTTTTCTGCACTTGCGTCCGCAAATAGCCTTTTTATCGATCCTAAATCGATTTGTAAGTGAGATAGATTGTATGCTTTGTCAAGGTCTTCACCCGGAGCCCAAAGACCAGGGTAAATGCCTTTCTTATTCAATTCGTCTGAATTATAAAGTCTTCTGATCTCCAACGAGTCAATTGGCTCCAAGAATGTATTGAGTGCTATCACCTTTTCCGGAGGCAGGAAGTAAAAGGTAGAAGCATTAATCCTATCGATCTCTTGGTAATTATTTGATTCAACTAATTTTTGAAACTCTTCGTCACTGACCGCTCCAATGCTAGCTGCTGGAAAGAAAATTTCATTAATTAACTGATCGATGTTATTCGTCGCTCGCTTTTTTAAAATAAATAGAATTGCATCAGACGAATCTTGAATTGTAACAAAAGATTTTGATTCATTAACAAGCTGCTGAGGCTTTATCAAACGATTCTCTATCTTTAGAAAGAGTGATTCCGAAATTCTGTAGAACGTCGAAGAGAAACTCATATTTCCTAGTCAGCTTTACAGCTTGCCTACTATAATTCAATATACGGTAATTCTGATATTATCGAAAAAACGACTCAACGTTAGGTCAAGCTGCCATAGCAGGACCGTAGAGGCTGGATGATAGGTAACGCTATCCCCCCCAATAAACTTTCATCTTTTCCCTTACAAACTTCACACTCCGCGCCAGCTGATCCATCCCGTCCATTCCATCTTCAATACTGATCCATCCGTCAAAACCAACGCGCTTAAGCTCGGTGAAAATTGCATCATAATCATTTAAGCCCTTTCCAATCTCTCCATGACTCAATCGCTTCGCGTAGCCAACTGCACCTCCCTCCTCTTTTCGCAGATCTTCAATGGTGCCCACTTTCAAATATCGGTCGCTAGCATGCATCGTGACAACACGGTCAGAAACCCGATACAACAACTCCAACGGATCTTCGCCTGCGAGGTACGTGTTGCTTGGATCATAATTAACACCAAAGTTCGGATCGTCTATACGCCCGACGAGTTGGCAAAACACATCCATCTTCTGCGCAAATTCAGGATATTCCCAAAAATCATCTTTGTAATGATTTTCAAGTATTAATGTAATGTCCCGTGACTTGGCGTAGGGAAGACATTCTTGAATACAATCCGCCGCAAGCTTCACGCCTTCTTCATTGGTTAGCTCTGGTCTTCTCTGACCGGAGAGCACCCG
>CAMLER010000615.1 GCA_946478915.1 uncultured Chryseolinea sp. | reverse complement strand
GTTGCCATAAACTCAATACCACAGCAAGACGTAGCGAAAGGTAAAGGCCAGATAGAATTTTTTCGTGCCATACCAACCACCTTTTCAAGACTTGTTGCAAAAAATCCAGCTCCTTCTACGCCAGGTGGTTTCTCGGCTAAATGCACTTTTCCTGATATCGGTACCCTTTCGTTCACCCTACTCTTCCCACGTTAATGCACCCTTCTTTTTGATATAGAAGAACCCTATCAGCAGCGCACTGATGAATAATAACATTTCCACAAAACCGGCAACTTGCAGTTCCTTAAAGTTAACTGCCCACGGGTACATGAATATCACCTCGATATCGAAAAGCACAAATAGGATTGCGACAAGGAAGTATTTAATGTTAAAGGGAGCCCGTGCGTTTCCTTGGGATTCAATGCCGCATTCGAATGATTCAAGTTTTGTTTTGGTCTTCCTTTTAGGACCGAGTAAATGCGTCGCCAACATAGTGATTCCTACAAAGCCGCTGGCAAGGAGGAACATGAGCACAATCGGCGCATACTCAATTAACTGAGGGTCTTTCATCAGGCCCGAAATTACAAAATATCCTACCTAAACTTCTCGATTATGAAGTGCAAAATATTACATTGAACAAGCGCACACGTTTGTCATGGATTTCAAAATCAGGAATGGCTGGTTCCGTTCGGCTTTTTTCCTCTGAAAAAGGAGATAATAAGGGGAACGGTAGTGACCAATATCATACCGAACACGATGTACTCAAGATATTCGATGAGATGGGGAAAGGCGTTGCCCAACAGGTGTCCAGCCATAACCATTGTTACTACCCAGATCGTAGCACCCAGTACGTTGTAGAGAAAGAATTTATTAAAGTTAATATGGGTCATTCCTGCCAGAATGGGTACGAATGTGCGAACAATAGGAAGAAAGCGGCCGAGTACAAACGCCATCATACCGTGGCGTTGATAGAACTCCTCCGTCATTTCAATGTACCTTTTCCGATAAAAGAAATTCTCGCTTCTATTTTCAAGATAAGTCTTTGCCCACCTGCCAATTCCATACCCCACCGTTGTCCCCAGGACCGCTGCAATGATCAACAGTATAATAAGAATTGTGACTGGGGTATCTATGTACGGAGATTCAGCCAGGAGCCCGGCGGCAAATAAGAGTGAGTCTCCAGGGAGAAAAAATCCAAAAAACAATCCTGTTTCTGCAAAAATGATGGCTAATAAAAGTACTAATCCACCATACTGAATAAGCGCTTCAGGATTCACAAGTTCTGATAATGACATTTAAAAATTACTAGTTTAAATTGAAGTAACCCGAATCGGGCTTCTTCTGTTAATTATTCCTTTCTGTTAGCTAAGTTAAAATAAACTAACCGCGCTAAGGAACAGTGGAAAAGGCAAACACATAGAATACATTCCGTTGATATGCGTTTACAAAAAGCAATTTCGATGGGTTCGATTTCACTTCGCAAACAATCAAAGAAACATGTTTTAACGCAGCCGGCAGGAACGTCAACTTCTTAAAGATATCCACGTGGAGCCGAGATCGTAGTCGGTCCTGTGCAATAATTATTGTTTCGGAATCATCTCCTTCACACGTGATGGCATTCGCCTTCTTCCGATTGCCCGATTCCACCTGTAGGGTCGTGATCAAGCTCATCATCAGAATCATTCCAATGCCAACGGCCTTGATTAATTTCCGTGATTTTGACGCAATTATGCCCATATTAATCCATAAAGGTAAGAGAAAATTTGTACTACAGGCAAACGGTAATAAGTTCAGAAGGCCTGCACCGTGTGACACCTGCATCGTAGCATACAAAACAAACAAAGGATCAAAATCAGCCAAGGTAAGTTTGTATGCGGGCTGTGGCTATCCGGATATCTAATGAGATCCTCTGCCTCTAATAATTCCTAGAGACTGCGAGTAGCAAAGTCTGTAGTAACGTTTTGGGTTCTCAACCAACTAGAAAAATGGTAAGACTTTTCGGACCGTGAGCCCCAAAAACGAGGGATTGTTCGATGTCGGCCGTCTTGGATGGTCCCGCGATAAATACACCGAGGTTGTAATTGGATAATCCTATCCTTTCGTATGCGTCGTGTAGTGTAGCAACAATACTGTTTTTTTCAATCACCAGTGCAAGGTGCTGTACAATAAAAGGTATAGCGCGATCACCCATGAGTGCATCGGTAATCCATACCGCACCATTTTCGGCAACTCCAAAATGACCGGGTAGTATTGCAAGATCAACATCCTGGAACGAATGCGGATCAGTCCCAACGTTCTGACTATACCAGGGTAAACCTTCAATCGTAGAAAATATCTTCGAAGCCGGGAACAATCCCACTACAATTTCCGATAGCTTTTCTAACCCCCTAAGCTCTATCACCTTACCTCCAACAGCAGCTACCATGTCAATAAAATTTTGAGCAGTGTCGCCAAGAGGAAGGGAAATATCCCGGAGAGAAGGTAATGGAGTATTCCGTACTTTCACCTCTCTTATCCGCTGCAAGATGTTTTCTCTATTTCCCATCGTTCCGATTCATTTTGTACCACTGTTTAAATGATTGTGGTGGGGGTTCCGGCAATTCCCGCCGTGTATACCAGGGGTTGAAACGATTACTGACGAGCAACGGAATTGTCTTCATTAGTTTTCTCCCAAGCCGGCCGGTCCATTCAAACAAAAACGGGCGGGATAGTACATCAGCCATAACCTTTATTCCGAAAGATTTACCTATTGAAACATGTTTGTCTTTTACGATAACCTGCCTCCATTTGTACAGTTGATCATGAATATCAATTTTTACCGGACAGACATTACTGCAGGAACCACACAGCGTTGACGCGAACGGTAGGTCAGCATAGGCTTTCAGGTCGATGCCAGGAGCTAATATAGATCCGATCGGTCCCGATATCGCATAGTGATAACTATGTCCACCGCTTCGACGATAAACCGGGCACGTATTCATGCAAGCTCCACACCGTATGCATTTCAAAGCCCCTCTAAAGTCTTCACTTTTAAGGCGCTCCGTACGTCCATTGTCAACAAGGACAATGTGTAACTCCTGGCCTGGACGCGGTTTTCTAAAATGACTGGAGTATGTTGTTATCGGTTGTCCGGTTGCACTGCGCGCAAGCAATCTCAAGAAAACTCCAAGATGCTTTCGTTCGGGAATTATTTTTTCAATTCCCATGCACGCGATATGCGTTTCTGCCAGTTGCACTCCCAGGTCTGCATTGCCCTCATTCGTGCATATCACAATCTCACCCGTTTCCGCTATTGCGAAATTTACTCCGGTGAGTGCGAGGGAACTCTGCAAGAAATGCTGACGCAAGTGCGCCCGTGCTGCGGATGTCAGGAATTGTGGATCGGCATTACCTTCCGGTGTGCCCAGATGTTGGTTG
>CAMLER010000614.1 GCA_946478915.1 uncultured Chryseolinea sp. | reverse complement strand
TTTATTCTGCTTTTGGTATGAGCTTCAATGTCCATGTAATGACAGAGGACCGACTGATTTTCACGACTAATTCAAACCGCCCGCCGTCACTTGACATTACTTGGAAACTAAAACACGAAATCGCGCTCGACCGCACAATTGCCCAAGCCAAGTTGTATTTGCTTCATTAACAATTGGAAATCCGCTGCGAATTTCTGGGAGAATACCCGTCAGCTTCTTATTCCTTGTCGCCAGTCTCAGATTTCTTCGATCAAACTTGACACAGCCTACAATCTCTTTCCTTCATTCTACTGTTTTTCAGCGAAGGTTTTTTTTATGATTGACCAGGATCGTAAAGTCTTGGATTGCCTGTTTGCTTCTGATGTCAAGAATCAACGGAATGAGTTTTCCAACCGGTTTCTTCTGGGCGAAAGAGATTTTGATTTCTTGGGCAATGTCTAAACCTAGTACAGCCGGACGCGTTTTCTCGGTAAAGTAAAACGTAGCTTTTATAAAATTATCCCAAACAGAAATCCAGACAACTGTTTTTTTCTTGAAAGTCGCCTTTCCCAACCATGCTTTCCCATCCCTGTAATATCGCCAATCGAAATCAATATTTGCGGCTGAAAGAGATCTGTAAACCATTTCCATAACCTCATAAACTTTTTTGTTAGGAATATTCCTAAATAGAGCGTCGTCCGGTTTCTGTTCCGGATTTCTAAAAAGTTGTTCAGAGGTTTCTTTATTCATGTATTAGCTTTTCAAGATCGCCCCGTGGTCCATAGTAATTCTGACACTCAAGGCATAAATGGTATGTTGAGTTGGTCAGCGGTACCGCTCTAGCTAACTCGTTTCTATAATTTCGCGCTTTTTAATATACGCGGCAATTTATCCAGTGTCCTTCTTTCAAATTAAGTATCACTGCTCCGTACAGTCCTTTTGAACCATATCTTTGCGTTGCACAGTTACCCTTAAGGACATCGATCCTACCGATTCGAAGAAAGGCTCCGTAGCCACGGGATCCTTCGCGCAAACGCACATCCCATCACCGCCGCAGGATGACGGAACCCTCAGGGGGAGCGCTCCGTAGCCCGACGCTTCACCTGTATCGGCAACTTCGTCTACTCTTATGAAATCGTCATCCAGAGTGAGGACTTGCGGGGAACGAAGGATCCCGTGGGGCAACATCCATATTAACAACCGTCAATCGTAGGGTTTTCCTATAGCTACTTTTCCAGTCGTCGTACCCACTCTTGACGTATTTTAATTATGCACTGTGCTTGGGTTTACATTCTTACTAACGAGCGTCATACCGTTTTATATGTTGGCGTCACCAATAACCTCAAGACGAGGCTTTGGGAACATAGAATTAAACAAAATCCAAAATGTTTTACCGCACGATACAACATAAACAAGCTAGTTTATTTCCAAGGCTTCGAATCCCTCGTGGAGGCTATTGGACGAGGAAAGTTCATCAAAGGAAAATCGAGAAAATGAAAAGTGACGTTGATCGGGAAGGACAATCCAGACTGGAGTGATTTGAGTTACACTCAATGAAATACACTGGAGCTTTGGCACATTCCATGGATAGGAGAATAAACCAAATTTTCATGAGGGGAGGTACTTTGGAGGTGACGATAACCGAAGTTTCGAAAGTATTAAACGAATCTTAGACCTTTTCTTCAATGATGACTTGACATATAATGATCTTTAGGACGATCTATAACTCCTGATCTGGTTCGCTGGAGAATGTTATCTGAAAACCATTGCAATCATGAAACGTGATTTCTTTTCTACCGTATTCTGTTTTAGCAGCTATTTCAATTATTCTGGATTTGCCTTCTAATTTATTTTGTAAGCCTTCTAAGGAATCCATCTTGAAGTATAAACCACAGTTGTTTGCATTTTGAATAGTATCCTCCAAGGGAGGATATAGCATAAACATGGCGTCATCCCAGGACATCATTGCCCAATCCAATCCACACCCTGGTTCTTGATGAGTACCAATGCATCTAAATCCAATGCTTTCGTACCATGATTTTGCAATAGCAACGTCGGGAACCCGAAGAAAAGGAAGTACTGTTGTCATATTTTTATTGAAAGGAACTTTTCTGCATTCGAATTCAGAGGCACTTTTTTGTAACCCTCAAGCTTTTCCTTTGTCGAATTTACGGTAACTACGCAGTCAAAATCGATAGTTTGTATTCGGACCATCGACAGTTATCGAACGCCATTTTGACAAACTAAAATACGGAAGGCGCGATACTTCGCAAGGTTCATACCTTGTTACCTTTCCTGAAACTTACAACAAGAATAACTGTCGGTATAATAAAGATTATTGTTAACAGGCTGTAGGCTATAATCGCCGAGTCGCTGTAGGTAGATCCCGTCGATTCTTCAAAATGAATTCCATTTTCGTTATAGTTCCAAGTCCATCTGTAAATTGTCGTCGTAAACAAAAAAATTGTCACGGAGAAAAAAAGTATTGTTAATACAATTCTTAGTCCCTTCTTCATTTGAATATGGAGAAATGATATCTTTTTATTTGAGTTCTGAAAGTATCAGTTTCTTCTGCGTTAATGTGTTCTTCATTGCTTTTTCCCTCACGATTGGATCCTCACTATGTATTAATTCAAAATATTCAATTGGTACAACTTGCCATGATAATCCATATTTATCTTTACACCATCCACAAGAGCCTTCCTGGCCACCATTTTCAGTGAGAGCTTCCCAATAATAATCCGTTTCAGCTTGGTCTTTTGTATTGATAACAAAAGAAACTGCTTCATTGAATTTGAATAGTGGGCCTGCTGCCAATATACTAAACTCCATTCCTGCTATTTCAATCACGGCTGTTTCTATGCCTGCATCATTTCCACTTTCATCACTATCGAACTTGCGAAAATCTTTCAGCTTACCGTCTTTAAAAATGGATAAGTAGTAATCCGCTACAGCCTTGGCATCTTTCTCTACCCACAGGTAAGGTGTAATTTTTTGAGCCATATTATTTTTAGTTTTTTTGTAAGAGTCCGAATTGTCTGCTTGTCGGACATCGGCAAAAAGCTCAACCAACGTTTATTCTAAGCAGTCATTGCCAATAGAGGGACTTAAAATAGGCACAACGAAAATTTAAGCCAACTATTCCCAAACTTTTCCATCAAACTAATTTAACAAATTAAATATACGAACCGGAAACGGGGAATGTATTCACATTTTGGTTTGCTAACTAATGTCAAAAACTAATAGTCAGTCTCATTGTAATGTTTACTTTTCCCATGGGCTTGCCGGCAACGCTTGGCTATAAAACGTATACGGTTTTGAAGACTACATTTTGTCCCACGTTGCAAACGAAATTTAATAGCACACACTTTAAGACCTACAATACAGCATATTTTTTATAGCCGTTGTTAGCAGCTGGCGAACGT
>CAMLER010000613.1 GCA_946478915.1 uncultured Chryseolinea sp. | reverse complement strand
AATGGATAATTTCAGAATTGCTTTTAAGGTGCGGTATGAAGGCGACGAATATTACGTCGAGACATTTAGAGCGGAGTATAAAAACCTGATGGAACTGATGAAGGACAAGATCTTTCCTGACGGTTTTGGAGAATGCGGCGGGATGGGCAGATGTGGTACTTGTCTGATATATGTTCCAGACAGAAATGCGAAATCAGTAAGAGTTGGGAATGAAGCTAATACGTTATCAAAGATGAAAGTCGATGATCCGAATGTGCGACTATGTTGCCAGGTTCCTGTTGATCATCATCTTCAGGATATGACTATTTCGATACTGGACAATTACTGAACATCTGTTGGACAGAGATCATAACAGCTGTGAACCAATACAGGAACAGTATGCCAAGCGTCAAGTAGTCAAGCCCATTTCCTTTGCTCAACATAAGCAGCATCCCTTGGTTCTTCGACTTCGTCCTTTTCTTCGTTATTGATAAATAGGGTTGTTTTGATCAATTGTCCGGAAGAATCATAAAACCTGAAATATCCTTCGCGGTTTCCATTAATATATTGTCCTTTTCCCATCACGTTACCATTAGCATGGTAGGAACAATATGGACCGTTCAAAACGCCGTGATCGTACATCTCCTGGATAAGAAGTTCACCGGTTTCGTAGTATTCCCTCCAAATGCCATGCTTTAGATCCTGACAGTAATGCCCTTCAGCGATCAGTTCAGCCCGGCGGTTAAATTCTTTCCATTTGCCATTCTTCACATATTTGACGTTTGTTCTTCGGATGAGTTTGTCAGGAATGCTTTTCCACATGATCATAATACTTTATTTCGTTGCTAATATGCCTGCGTACCAACATTACAATTTCCGATGGGTACGCTAAAAAACCAGGGCTGCCAGGCAGTTCCGGGGTGGCTTGTTACTCCTTGACGTTAGTGAGGTTAAAAAATTGTTTCATAAACCGTCAGTGTTACTCCTTATAATACAAAAGGTATTCCACTAAAATGGAAGCAAAATAGCGTAGCAATAGGGTTGTATTGTTCCACGACTGGGGAGAAATTATCTGATGGTACTTTTTTACCCACTTTTGCTATGCAACCGATCAATGTCTTTTAGCACTTGTTTTCAGCTAACAAAGCACCCCAATTCAATTGTTTCTTTTTGGAAAAGAGTAATGCGCTTTACCATGAAGTAGCGCGCCTTTCCCGTCAACAGAGGCATGATGTTGCATCGTGTTTATTTACGCTTCGTCGAATTTCTTTTCCTATTGAACCAGTAAATAATCTGGCATAGATAGTGCAAGCCTGGTTGAAAGAGGAGTCGACTAAATCAAGGAACATTTTTTTGGTTCCCTAGCTTCCAAATATTGGATCTCTTTCAAAATATGTGAAACGAATTTTTTAAACCATGGATCAAAAGACACCGAAGGTATCGATGTTGGAGTATTGTAAATTAGTATTGGAGAAAATAAGTTTTAGTCGGAAGCTTTTTCGGAGAGAGTACCGGAAATCATTTCGATATCTTGAACCAAAGGAACATTTTGAATTGAAGAAGTGGTTAAGGAGCAAAATGAATGGCAGTCCCAGGAAGCAAAATTTGGAAGTGAGTCCTGTTGCAGAAATATCGTCGACTCGTTGAATTTCATCAAACATTTCTTCTTAATTTCCGCCGCCCAACGGATAGGATAGGGTTACTATGATCGTCAATAAGTTTGAGACTGTGGACAGCATTGTCACGCGGAATATTGAGTCGGCAAGAATATTTAGTGCGTACGGAATTGAATTTTGTTCAGGGGAGAGGCGGACTTTGGAGGATGCATGTGTCGAGCATAATGTATCACTTGCAAGCTTATTGGAGGAGTTGTCAGACGTGAACGTTGGTCCGAGTGGATCTCCTGATTTCACCAACATGAGCATCGACGCCTTAGCATATTATGTGGAAAGTATCCATCATCGGTATACGGATAAGAAAGTGGTTTCTATCCGCCACAGTATTGAACGGTTGCTCCGGCTCCATCCCGATCATGAAGCACACCTGATGCGCTTGAAAAATTCTTTTGAAGACCTGGCAATCCACTTGAGAATTCATATGAGACAGGAAGAATTCTTGATTTTTCCATACATAAAGAGCATGGTAAGGAAGGGCACGGTAGGTTCAAAGATCTTTCGATCAATCAACGAACCCCTGCAGGCAATGCAAGCCGACCATCACCATGAAATTCAAACCTTCAAGAAGCTTAACGAAAGTTTAGCCGATAGCCCCAGAGACAGGTTTTACGCTTATAAGCTTACTTACGCGGCTATAAAAGAGCTCGAGTTGGATCTTCAAATTCACATGCATTTGGAGAATAACGTTCTTTTCCCAAGGGCAATTGATTTTGAAAGCCATTTGAAGGGAAGTCCCAACTGAATACATTATACGATGGTTAGGTGTGCCGGCAGTATACAATCCGTTGGCATTGATAATTTGGGAGCATAGTACAGCGGTAGTCGTCATTGGTTCTATCCAACAGAGATCGCAGTATTCCGTCGATTATCAAAGTTGCTTATCTTGCTGTGAAATAGAGGTGACTGGCACGGAGTCAGGAACGACACTTAATTCTTATGTATCACTGTGGGCGCATTGGTCTTGTAATTTACTTTTCATTCTTTTTTTCAGCCGGGGCGGCACAGGTTTCGTCCGGAAAAAACATGAAATACTTTCCGCAATTTTATAAAGAGGGTCACCGTGGTACACGCGGGCTGATGCCAGAGAATACGATCCCTTCGATGAAGAAGGCAATTGATGATGGTGCCAATGTCATTGAGGTGGATATCCAAATCAGTAAGGACAATATGGTGTTGGTTGCGCACGATGCGTACATCAACCCAACTTTCTCCTTAATGGAAGATGGTAGCGAGATTCCAGAAAGGGATTCCAGGAAATATATTCTATACCAAATGAATTATTCGGAGATCCGGAAATTTGACGTAGGTTCTAAAATGCATAAGGATTTTCCGCAGCAGAAAAAAATGCGTGCATATATTCCGTTGCTAGGCGAGCTTATAGATTCTGTTGAACAGCATACAGCAAAAAAAGGTCGCCCTGGTGTCATATACAACATTGAAATAAAGTCGAATCCTGAAAAGGACGGCGTCTACCAGCCTGAGCCCCGTACTTTAATCAAGCTTGTAATGGAAGTAGTGAGATCAAAAAAGATTGACAACAGATTTTATTTACAATCCTTTGATGTAAGGCAAATAAAAGAGGTTCACAACAATTATCCTGATGTTGTAATCGGTTTTCTAACCAGTAATCGGGAGCGCTCGATGGAGGAGAATCTTAAACAAATAGGATTTAGGCCGGATATATACAGTCCGCAATATAAATTAGCTACACAACAACTAATTAATGAATGCCATGCACAGGGTATGAAG
>CAMLER010000612.1 GCA_946478915.1 uncultured Chryseolinea sp. | reverse complement strand
CATTTACTAAATATTTGTTTGATGTCGAGTTTATTGAATTTCCGACAAAAGAAAACGCGAACGCTGTTATAGAACAATTCAAGAAGCTTATTACCGAGGGAAACATCGGTGCTTTTGTCTACGAGCCGTTGATTCAAGCTGCTGGTGGTATGCGAATGTATGACGCTGCAATCCTCGATATGCTTCTGGATCACGCGTATAAGCATGACGTTGTTTGCATTGCCGACGAAGTATTCACAGGATTCGGCCGCACGGGAAAGATGTTTGCATCGCAGTATCTGAAAAATTCTCCCGACATCATTGCCTTGTCAAAGGGATTAACCGGAGGAACAATGGCACTTGGTGTCACGAGCTGCAACGAGCGGATAGTAAACGCCTTTTTGTCTGATGATGTCTATAAAACATTTTTTCATGGGCATTCTTTCACGGCAAATCCGATAGCATGTGCTGCTGCAAACGCCAGTTTTGAGCTGCTTGTAAGCGATGACTGCAAAAAACGGCTTCTCCAGATCTGTCAACAGCAACTGAATTTCAGCGAGAGAATATCAAAGATGTATCCAATGCATTCCGTTCGGTGCCTAGGCACGATTATGGCCATTGAATTGAAGGCAGACCATACATCCTATTTCAATACAATACGGGATCGCATTCTACCCTACTTCCTGGAAAGGAGTATTTTATTGAGACCGTTAGGTAATGTAATGTATGTGCTTCCACCTTACGTCATTCAGCCCCATGAATTGGCTGAAATCCATGACCAAATTGAAACGTTCCTAAAAAACATGGAGCTTTCACCGGAGTTGTGAAAGAACAGGTGAAAGTTATTGATCGGTGGACGACAATGATTGCAAAGTCAGAGAATTTTCGAAAATGGTATACACCATCACCTTATCGAGATCGAAAGGACGCAGCGCGATCTTATAACTTTCAAAAGGAAGAATTGTTACGAGCTTACCCTGACCGTTGTAGACGAACGACAGATCCTGGTTATCGTCTGTGACAGTAATGTAGACCTTGCCCGAACCAAAATCACTGTACTGCGTATCCGTAGGACGCCCTATGAAATCGCTAACAACAATCTGATTTAGCTTGTCATCAAACAAAGTATACTGCTTGGTCTCCTGACGCAGGATCATATAGGATTTAAAATCTTTTTCCGGAACGAGGCTAAACTGGGCATTCACCGTATTTTTAACTAACGGTTCTCTGCTGCGGACTTTTCCATCCAAATTAAACTTGATTCTGAATCCATCGCGAGAAATTACGACGAAAGCAGTGTTCTCGCGAGTGGAGCCCGTTTCGAGATAATAATCACCCGCCGGACGTGCATCGAGGTCAAGGGGAAAATTCTTCTGAATTTCGCCGCGGCGGTTCATCAGGTAAGCTTTACCGTCGTTAGTAATTGCTATGATATAATCCTTACCACGTATTCGATAATGTCTGGGCGGCGCAAACATACTTCCACCCAGATCCTTGGGTTGCCATCCTTCGAGATTTGTTCCGTCCTTATCGAACATAAAGATTTTTCCGGACCTTCCTGCCACGAAGAACCGGTATTTTTTGCTGTGGTCGTAATCAACCAGGCTCACGAATTCAATTTCCTGCTCCGGTATTCGAATTGGATATGGCTTGACATAATTTCCGAGGCGATCAACAACATGCAATAGCCCAGGCGTTGCGAAGAAGTATTGCAGTTTCCCATTGTTGAAATAATCAATTTGAATGACTTCCCCTGCAATCAGACCTTCGGTCGGAATCTTCCAAAGTACTTTACCCTGGGGCGATACCAGGCTTACATTGTATGCTGAATCCTGAACGAGCGTTTCAAAGGATTTGTCCACATGATTCCTAACGAGCTGAAGATTTGCCAATTTGTTGCCAAGGTGTGTAATTAATTTTTCATTGGCTGCCACGGGCGCGTTGCGTGCACCACCGGCGGATTTATAGGTCCAGGAAACGTTAGTATAATAGCTGTCGTTCAAATGGCTAAATTGTACTGCCCCCATTCCCAAGGATCTCAGCAACGGCCGGTTATCCTGAACGAACTTTTTCCACCGAGGTCTCAAGGAACTTTCAAGATTATTCCAAATTCTAGGTGTATTCAGGAACAGACTGACATTAGACTCAAGCAGGGTCGTTTCCAGGTATTGATTTTGTGCAACCGACTTTCCCCAGGTTTCTTCACGATCGATGTCATCAAGGTATCTCTTCAACCCATCGAGATCTTCACCGATGAAAAAAGTATTCCCCATTTTCGTGTAATAGCTTGTATTGAAGCCAGACACCAGTGGGTAAAAAAGTTTTTCCGGGAATCTAAACAAAGGCAACTCGCGGATCTCGTAATCAGAATACTTCTCATAGAACACAGTATCCATGCTGACTTTTTCGGAAAGCGCATTGAAACTATTGAACCAGGTATCCACTCCGTTGACAGAATTGATCATCAGTATTTGAGACATGCGTCGCCCCTTACCTTCGAGCGATACAACACCAACCTCACCTGATAAGCTAGTAACCATTTTTTGAAGATCGACCGACAGTGACCGGGAGATTTGGGCAAGTGTATCAAGAATTGCACGATTGCCGGTGGTGGCGGAAATCAAATCTTTTTGAAATGCGGCGCCGTTGCTAATGCCATAGCTGGCTACCATCAACGCGCGATTAGAAACAAACTGCCGGAGGCCGAATGGTACGGGAACCTGATTCTTAAAAGCAGAAAGGATATAATTCGTGTGTGTTATGCTGTCGACGCAAAAACCATTGAGTACAAAATTTTCATCGTTGCTTATCTTGACGTCCAGCAAGGCAGATTGTCCGAAGTTTTGGATTAGCGGAGAGGGGGGTTCATTGATGAACAAGGAGAACCATTCCGCGAAGTTGCGCAGGCTGAGATAAATATTGCCACCATCATTTTTTACGCGTGGCAATTGAAATACGCTACCCAATTTCTCCCTGTATGATGTAGCGTTTGCGTTGTGCATTCTGATGACATCTTCGATGAGAATCGGTGTAAAAGTACTGACCCAGACATTCCCTATGTTAATCCATGAGAAGGTCCGTTGTTTTTGGGACAGTTCAAAAATCTGAACTCCGTTATATTCCCGTTGGGAGAATGTCACACCCTTTATACTTCGAAGTTTTTCTAAGGTGTTGTTGAACTGATGTTCGAGAGTTGGATTGGCGGGAGAGTAAAAGATGAAGTCAAAATTATCATTTCGCGTTACGTGCAACGAGATTAGGGTACCGGCGCTGACTTGATTTAATACGAAGTCAGTAATTTTCTGAAGAGAGTCTTGTTCTGAAGAGAATGCTGCTTTACTGATGATATTGACGATGCTGGAAGATTTAAGTTGGTCGCGGCAGGATTCGCAATCGCCCGTTTCATAAACAAGAATAGTTTCTACCGGGACGAGA
>CAMLER010000611.1 GCA_946478915.1 uncultured Chryseolinea sp. | reverse complement strand
ATGGGTATTGACGTCGAGCTTTACGTCCATCACATATTCAACGCGTTGTTGCCACCTGAAGTCCTGAGCATTAGAATTTAGAGCGTGTGCGACTAGAAAAAAGAAAAAAAGATTGAGTTTATGCATTCCCACCGGTTTCGTTAGGGTTGCAAAATATTGAAAGGGCCTTATTTTACAAAGCGAATTTATTCCGCTTGAATGCGATGAAATAGGTGATGCTTCCGGACAGATAGCTGCTTTCGGAGATAATTAATGCTTCCCCAGGCAGTGCCTTTGGAATATTGTATGTATATGAGAACGCAAATCCCCAGTTCTTATGATTCACCGTAACGGGGATGCTGAAAGCATAATTCATTATTCCAAAAACCTTCCTGTCACGGATCGAGATTCCGAAGCGTGTTCCGTACTTACGATAATTTTCAACGGCCTCAGCCACTGATTTTGGCGAAGTATACTCCAGCGTAGTAACAGTTCCATCGCCAAGTAAGAGAAATAACCCGGGATTGATTGCGACGCGATCGAGATTAAGAAAGCTTTTTTTCTCAAGAATAAAATTAAGGCCCGGCATAATGCGATGCGCTTTCGAGTCACCAAAATAGAAAGAATAGGATGCGCTTATTGATACCGGTTTAAAGTCAAACGATGGAGAAAACGATAATGCGTTGCTATACGGAATATATCCGTCTCCTTCGAACCTATAGAAGTATCGGTCATATCCCGCGAGCAGGGAGAATCTCTTTGAGAAACTCCGCATATATCCGATGGAAGCTATGGTAAGATAATATGAAGGATCAAAGTCCTTGCTCCAATATCCGGAGACATCTGCGTATAGCCCGGATCTGTGATAATAGGAAACGCCGGGGGCGAGTCCGAAGTTCTGAATCCCCAGCGTTCGTCCAGTAGACATTACGTTACTGTTGTATGTCAGCCGCACCGCGAGCTGTGAGCCTTCAGTCTCTGCATGTTGCAAAAGACTATCAATCAGGTTAAAGATTGAAAGTGAATCAGCAAAAGACAATTCTGTTTCTACTTGCGAAAGCAGGGTAGAATCTGCCTCCTGCGCCGGTAAGAAATAGGCGGGCAAATTCATTAGAAAAGTTAGAAACAGGAGTCCGGAACAACGCATCAGTTGATCTTTATGCCATCAATTGTTTCGTTGCTGTAACTGCCGTTGATTCCTATCTCTTAGATTTTGTTGCCGTTCCTGCTGCATTTGACGACGCTGTATCTGGTCAAGAATCATCTGCCTGAATCTGCGCTCGGCCTGGGGAAGAGAACTAAGTTTTTGGGCTGAAATTACTTTCAGAAGGCGGCCGGAATAATCTTTTTCAAGATCAAGTTCTTTTTGCCTTGCTTTGAATTGTTGATCAACGATTTCCTGGTCTGTCTTATCAGGGTCGGCATGTCGGCCGGATTCCCGCATTTCCCGCCGAATCTCACGACGCTTTTGCGCGAACTCGCGGTAAATCGGCCAGAATTTTTCTGCTTCCTCCGGTGTCAATGCGAGTTGGTCAGTGATATAAGCGATCCGGGCTGCCTCGATCTTCTCACGGACCTTTGGCTCTTGTTGCGGAAGATCCTCATCGTCCTGCGCAGTTGCTGAAAGAGCAACGAAACAGAAAAACACGATTTGAATAAGATATTTCATGTTGTTATGACTATGGTTCTATATCATTAAGTATGTTCTCTAACTCCGAATCATCCAATTGAAATTCATACACAGCTTCTTCGATTTCATTAGCGTCTTCAACGTCCAGTTCAACTGCATCCAGTAATTCTTCTGTTGTAAAGTCCGATTCTTTCAAATAAGCCACCAGGTCCTCAGTTTGAATTGATGCAAGCATGGATTCAGCAGTGGCACCTGAGGTCGGGCGACTTACCCAGAACACAATGGCAACTACTATCACGACCATCGCTGGCAGGGCAAATTGAAGCACAAATTTGAAGGAAGGATTAGAACGAGTGCTGGGGCCAGTGACCCGCGACTGAATTATGGCAGGAAGCTTTTCAAAGTATCCTTCAGGAACTTCGAAAAGATTCTTTTTTGGAATGTCTTCCAGCTTTTTCATACTCATTTGACCCTGGTTCCGTTGAATAGTTTAATCATTGTGATAGAAAATCCTCGATTTTTTTCACAGCGTGATGATAGCTTGCTTTAAGGGCACCCACACTGGTGTCGGTAATTTCTGATATCCGTTCATACGGTAGATCATCAAAATATTTCATATTGAAGACCATTCGCTGCTTGTCTGGAAGCTTCAGCAACGCTTTTTGTAGCTTGAGCTGGATGTCGTCGCCGGACAATCCGGGACTTGTCTCAAGCTTCGCGCTGAGCTCGCCTTCAACATCGCCAATGGGTAAAAAGAACCGGCGCTTTTTTCGTTGGAGAAAGCTAAGGCACTCGTTGGTTGCAATTCGGTAAATCCAGGTAAAAAGGCTGGAATCTTCCCGAAAATTATCAATGTAGCGGTGTATTTTAATAAATACTTCCTGTGTCAGATCATCGGCGTCATCATGGTCAATCACCATTTTCCGGACATGCCAGTATACACGCTTTTGATAGGCCCGAACGAGCAGATTAAACCCATAATTCCGGGTATTGGGATCTCGAATTTTGCTTAACAGTTCCTCGTCTTCCAACAAGAGTGCAATAATGGAAGTTAGACTTGCCTTTCCTCGAAAGGTTTAAAAACGATGAAGATAATCGTTAAGTCATTCAATTAAAACGAGTTAACCTATAGTATCTACAAGTAACTCGAATTGCTCTTTAGAATGCGTTGGAAAATTGGCGAACCGCAGCTGCGTTTTTTTCGCAGACCCGTAACCATCGCCTGGATGCATTCCCTTTTCCAATAGTTTTCGGGTTATTTCCGCTGTAAATCCACCAGTTTCCGCAACTATGACGGTCCTCGATCGGTCTTGTGGATCTTTGACGAATGGGCTGAGGTCGCTGTGTTTTTCGAGAGCGTGGTAAAGTAGCGCAGCCTTGTAATCTGTTTCCCGTCTTATGGTTTCTATCCCGCGCCTGAGCATGTCTTTAACGACCATTCCGAGCAGATAAATCGCCAGGACATTCGGAGTTTCGGGCGTCTGGTTTTTGATTGCAAAAGATTTTAGTGCTGGCAGCGAATGATAGGTCCCGATGTGACTTCCATTTGATTGTAATACTTCAGCAATCGAGATGCAGCGATCGTTTACCATCCATACGCCCAGCCCGGCTGGCAAACCAAAACCCTTCTGAACAGAAAAGAATACTGAATCAAGCTTGGAATAATCAAATGCAGGAAACGGTAACGACGACACCGCATCGACGATCATGATGGCATGCGGATTCTGGATCTTGAGATTGTAAATTAAATCCAAGGGTACAGATACACCTGTACTAGTCTCGTTTTGCGTAATGGCGATGAGCTCGGCG
>CAMLER010000610.1 GCA_946478915.1 uncultured Chryseolinea sp. | reverse complement strand
GAATAACGAATAACGAATAACGAATAACGAATAACGAATAACGAATAACGAATAACGAATAAGATCCTTCAGTCGCCCAGAATCTGCGCCGCATGATTCTTCGTATCCACTTTTTGGATTATCTCATCAATGACGCCGTTTTCGTTGATTAAAAATGTGACACGGGCGGTACCCATATATTTTCTGCCATACATAGATTTCTCAACCCATGTGCCATACGCGTCATGGACTTTTTTGTCAGGATCTGCAAGCAGGTGGAAAGGGAGCTTTTCCTTGGCGATAAATTTTTGATGGGATTTCTCTGTATCAGTGCTGATTCCCAGCACTTCGTATCCTTGTTTTTGGAGGGCTTTGTAATTATCCCGAAGATTGCACGATTCCGCTGTGCAACCAGGAGTCATATCCTTCGGATAAAAATACAGAACCAGCTTTTTCCCTTTAAAGTCCTTCAACCTGACCGGGTTTCCATTTTCATCATTTGCGTGAAAGTCGGGTGCTTTATCGCCGGGTTGCAAGGTCATATCTAAGGAATTTTTTGTGTGAAAGTACTTGTATTGCCTGCGCGATCGGTCACCTTCAGCTCAAACAGGCCCTTCATGGGAATTTTTTTATTTAGCAGCTCTGACCAAATCACGCTATTCTTATTGTCGTAGTGCATCAAAACCCATTCTCCATTAATCGTTGCCTGATAATCGGATATTCCTGAAAGATAATCCCTGATTTTGAATCGGGCGGTTGAGCTATTCACATACACGGGTGTAATAATAGGAGGGACGGAATCTTGTAAGATCATGAAATCACCGAACTCTCTGGTATGAAAATTAATGCGGTCATTCACCCATTCACCTCCAAGGTAAGCGTGGCTTTTACCTGAAACGCGATATACACCAATGTTGCGTACGTTGGGATAACTCATCTTCGGTTTGAGCGAAACCATAATGCTTTTGTTCAGCGGAAATGTGCGCGTACCAATAGTGTAAACTTCATCGCCGCGCGCAGTCAGGTTGAAATCGGTGTGGAGATACAACGTGTCGTAGATAGCGTTCTGAGGAAATGTAATATCAAGCAAATTTCCGTAAAACTTATAGGGCGTTCCGGAGGGAACCGTTGCATTGATCTTTGGAAGGAAAGATTTTCCGCAGAACGAAATCGAGTCAGGAATTGTCTTGCGCAGATCGATAAGATACACTGCCTGGTTGATACTATAATAATCAGGTGAAATCTCCCACTGCTTTCCATCCAGGTAAAGCATGGCCTTATTTTCAGAAGTTGCACAAGGTTTCGCCGTTACGATCAATGTGTTTTCCAAAATGTCGGTGCTCATTTCTGCTTTCAAAGCAGATAGCGTTGGGACTTCTTTGATCAGGTCGTCAGCCTGCAGACGGAAAGATACATTGCTTGCATTTCCATCAGTGTCCTTCATTATGATTTCTATTTCCGACTCGGGTTTTGATGCATCAATTTTAATTTTACCTGATCCAGGCGACTCGTCGTAGAATTTCAAATTATTCCCATCATCTATGTAAAGTTTGTAAAATCGAGTACCCTTATTGCGCATGGTTTTAAAATCCATCAGCGTGTAGATCGCCCGTGTTTCGGCGATGTTAACTTTGTCAATTGATTGCTTAAATATGAGCTTGTCGTCAACCTTTAATTCAAGATAATTGACTCCGCCGTAAAATTGGCTCTTAGAGGCTAGCTTGTCTTTGGCAATAATTTCGACACCAATGTTACCGGTGGCATAAATGGGATTAGCAATGACAAAATTATTTCCCACTCGCTGCGCGTAAAATTCAAAGCGACCGAATTGATGATTGATCCGTGAATTGATATCCAAGGTGCGAAGCGCAATCTTTTCAGCTGCAGGAGGATACTTATCAACGATTTCGCTAAAGCCTGCCACTTTCAACGGATCGAGCGCATTATTATCAGCATCCCGAATGTCGAAGTGCAAATGAGGACCGCCTGAAGATCCTGTGTTTCCAGACAATCCGATCGTGTCACCACGACTTACCACAAATTGGTTTGGTTCAAAATATAAATCAATTTCACCCGACCTTAGACGATATTGTTCCTCCAAAATATGTTTTCCGATTGCGCCGTTAAATTTGTCGAGATGCGCATACAAGGTAGTGTTTCCATCAGGGTGGGTGATGTAAATAACGTTTCCGTATCCGGTGCCGCTGGATGAGATACGGGAAATATATCCGCTCTTCGAGGCGCGAACGGGCATCCCGATCATATTATTAGTACGAATGTCTATCCCTGAATGGAAATGCGTGGTACGCAATTCGCCCATCGTTCCGGCGAGCGACCCCGGTTGGCCCGGATATACAGGATATAAATAGGTTTCTTCGGCCGGAAATTTTTCTTCAGGTCGACTAAATTGTGCTTGTGCCAGGGAAGGTGTAACCGTTAGAAATAATAATACCAGCTCACCTAACTTCAAATTCCAATAGTTTTTCATTCTCGATACTTGCTGATAAGACGTCGCCAACCTTGACCGGGCCTACACCTTTTGGAGTGCCCGTAAAAATTAAATCACCGGTGCGCAGCGTAAAAAATTTTGATAAGTACGAAATTATATAATCAAAACTAAAAAGCATAAGACTTGTATTGCCTTCTTGTTTTATTTGCCCGTTTACAGTCAAACTAAAGTTGATCGAGTTCAGTTCTTTGAAATCTTTCACTGGGATAAATTTATCCGAAATGGGTGCAGAGCCATTGAACCCCTTTGCAATATCCCAGGGTAGCCCTTTCTCTTTTGCTTTTTGTTGAAGATCCCTCGCCGTGAAGTCAACGCCAATTCCAATCGCATCAAAATACTTCGACGCAAATTTTTCACTGATCATCTTTCCTTCTTTGCTGATGCGTAAAACAAGTTCTACTTCGTAATGAATATCCTTCGAAAACTCTGGGTAATAAAAAGGTGAGTTGTTGCGTAGCAGCGCGGTGTCAGGCTTTGTAAAAATAACGGGCTCATCCGGACGTTCGTTGCTTAGCTCTTTAATGTGCTCCGCATAGTTCCTACCTACCGCAAAAATTCTCATGTATTTAAATTAAAGCTTTATATAATCACAATAACTGTCTCGCTAACAGCGACATATATCCATTTTATTGATCTTTCACTTTATTGATCTGAATTCTCCTTCTCCGGGAGTTTAGCTAAACCCGCTCGCGCATTCTGGTTCGCATTTTCTATAAAGGTAGGGCATTTTATAGTGACTGTATGTACTGCTTTATCGTCTATCAGTTTAATGAATCCATTCGGTTGTTCAACGCCATCTACTATCGTTGTCTGTTCTTCCGTATCGGTGGGAAAAACTTCAATCGTGTAAAAGGTTTCCCTATACTGGTACCGCAACTTGAATGAACTCCACTCGGCAGGCACCCGCGGCTCAAACCAGAGCTCATCTCCC
>CAMLER010000609.1 GCA_946478915.1 uncultured Chryseolinea sp. | reverse complement strand
AAGCATCCTCTTCTTCGGATCAACTTTCAGAAGGAAAAACTTTAGTGCGCCCAGGCCGATCGTTTCGAACAGACGCTGTGCATCCGCTTCCGTAACATCTTCCAACTTCCCTAATTCTCTGGTTTGTTTTTCCGCTTCATCCACCATTTCACTCATGAGGTCGTCTGCATCGACAACTGTCCCTTCCCGCGACTTCATTTTCCCGCTAGGCAAGTCAACCATCCCGTAAGACAAATGATAGCATTTGCTGGCCCATTCATATCCGAGCTTGCCAAGAATCAGGAAAAGCACTTTGAAATGATATTCCTGCTCATTTCCCACAGTGTACACCTGACCCGTTATATTGGGGAAATCCCGAAATCGTAGTATAGCCGTACCGATATCCTGCGTCATGTAAACCGATGTACCATCCGAACGCAACAATACTTTTTGATCAAGTCCATCGCTCGTAAGATCGACCCAGACGGAACCATCAGGTTTCTTAAAGAAAACTCCGGAATCTACGCCCTTAAGCACTTCTTCCTTGCCCAGTAAGTAGGTTTCCGATTCATAGTAAAGCTTATCGAAGTCTACTCCCATACGCCCATACGTCGCATTGAAACCGTCGTAAACCCAACTATTCATGGTTTGCCAAAGTTGATAGGTCTCCGGATCATGCTGCTCCCATTTCTGCAACATATCAACCGCCAATTGCATGATCGGCGCATCTTTCTCGGCTTGTTCCTGAGGTATCCCTGTGTTGACCAGATCGGAAATCTGTTCTTTATATTTTTTATCAAAAGCTACATAGTATTTGCCGACCAGGTGGTCTCCTTTTATTCCGCTGCTCTTCGGCGTTTCACCATTTCCAAAAAGCTTCCAGGCAGCCATTGACTTACAAATGTGTATACCCCTATCGTTGATGATCTGTACCTTCTGAACCTTATTTCCGTTTGCCTTCAATATCTCCGAGACGCTATACCCAAGAAAATTATTTCGAAGATGGCCAAGGTGCAGCGGTTTGTTGGTGTTGGGAGACGAGTACTCGACCATGATCTCCTTATTGTTATCGGGCAACTGGCCAAATTGTTTGTTGCCATATATTGACGAAAATACCTTAACCCAGACATCATCATGGATGACCAGGTTCAGAAAGCCTTTTACACCGTTGTACTTGCTGACAAGCCGGGAATTGTTGAGGAGATGCTCGCCTAATACCCTGGCGGTTTCTTCCGGACTTTTCCTCGACAACCTGGTCAATGGGAAACAAACAACAGTGTGCGAGCCTTCAAATTCCTGATTTGTTGGCTGAAGTTGGATATTACTGGCAGGCTGACCAAATAGCGACAAAACTGCTTCTTCAATTTTTGAACGCAGTACTAACTCAAGATTCATGCGGACTTGTAATCATATTTTAACCGATGAGAAAAGATTATACCTTTTGCTGATCAGAGGATATTTAAAAAAGATATCAAGGAAGGCTTCCAGCAACTCAATTTGTTACCATCCCAGCACATAAGCGAACACCAACGGAGCTACTATGGTCGCGTCGCTTTCTATGATAAATTTTGGCGTTTCGATGCTGAGCTTACCCCAGGTAATTTTTTCATTGGGAACAGCGCCAGAGTACGATCCATAGCTTGTGGTAGAATCGCTGATCTGACAAAAGTAACTCCAGAAAGGAACGTTATCTTTTTGCAGATCCTGATGAAGCATTGGCACAACACAGATTGGAAAATCTCCAGCAATACCACCCCCTATTTGAAAAAAGCCAATTCCTTCGTCGCCTGCATTCTTGATGTACCAATCCGCGAGATAGGTCATATATTCGATTCCGCTTTTCATCGTTGATGCCTTCAATTCCCCCGTATAAACGTAAGAAGCAAAAATGTTACCCATGGTCGAATCCTCCCATCCGGGAACAACCATTGGCAGATTCTTCTCGGCTGCCGCTATCATCCATGAGTCCTTCGGATCGATCTCATAATCATTTTTCAATACGCCGCTATTAAGCAGACGGAACATAAACTCGTGAGGAAACAATCGCTCGCCTTTGTCCTCCGCGGATTTCCATATATCATATAAATGGGATTGCAATTTTCTAAACGCTTCCTCCTCAGGGATGCAGGTATCGGTAACGCGGTTGAGGTGGTTTTGCAGCAGATCCCATTCCTGTTCAGGTGTAAGGTCGCGGTAGTTTGGTATCCTTCTATAATGGGAATGTGCAACCAAATTCATTATGTCCTCCTCCAGATTGGCACCGGTACACGAGATGATATGCACTTTATTTTGGCGAACCATTTCAGCGAAACTTTTTCCTAATTCACCTGTGCTCATCGCTCCTGCAAGCGTAACCATCATTTTCTTGCCGTCAGCAATATGAACTTTATAGGCTTTTGCTGCATCTACAAGCGCTGCAGCATTGAAATGCAAATAGTGTTTTTCAATAAAATTGGAAATTGGGCTGTTTTGGCTCATGATCCTGCTAATTGTAGTGAATGTTGTATTTCCGGCGAAATTAAATAAAAAGGACGACGTTTATGGGTTAATTTTAGCTACGATGGAATCGTAACGCGTAAATGGGTATAATCAAATTAGGCTTCGTTGCTGTAATCTATCTTACAGGTATTAATTTTTCATCCGGCCAGGATAAAGAAGGGTTTGTGCTTGTAAAAAAGGATGGTGCGATTTCCGTATTTGAACGCTGGATCGTTTTTCCAAATTCGGATCCACCTTTCGAGGCCCGCGAAGTAAAGGGTGAATTCTTTTTTAACAATAACATGTTTGCAGGACTGAACCTGATTCAGGACGAAAGCAAAATCCAGATATGGCAAAAACATGTCAGCGAGTTCAAGGTCTATCCGCAACCCGATACCACTACATGGCTAGAGTATTCATACCATGATATCCCGTGGCCGGTAAGCGATCAGGATCATTTTTTGGAATACAAGATCGATAAGATTGTTCCAGGCAAGTCTGTTTTTCTCACTTTCGAATCCAGAGACATGCCCTCGATCGCCCCCGTGCGCAAAGGCGTTACCCGAATGCAACTCTCAGGCAGTTGGACGCTAGAGCAGATTGGGCCATACCGGACAAAGGCTACCTACAGGATATTATCGAAGCCGATCGGTATCCCTAAGTGGTTAACGGACCCCATCATTCGAAGCAATATCATGACTACGATTGAGGAGTATGTGGCGTTGCTCGAGCCTGACGCGGACTGATCGTTACCTGTTAAGCCTACTTTCGCATGTGGTGCAGTTTCTAATAAAAGGTATAAGGAATAGGGAATAAGGTATAAGGCGCGCACTTTACGACTGGCGCGCTAACAGCAAAAAGTTTACGTTTACTACAAGGAGCTCACATTAAGACGCACTCCCTGACGTTTTGCTTTCTGCGTTTTGCACTAAGCTATAAAAGATTTGGCACCCTACTGATAGGTAACGAA
>CAMLER010000608.1 GCA_946478915.1 uncultured Chryseolinea sp. | reverse complement strand
ATTTTTCGTTGCATTGCAAATACACTCTTTCGTCAATCGTTATCCGTTAATCCCGATAGTTATCGGGATCCGTTAACCGACGCCCGATCTCTGATTTGAGTTACTTCAAAGGTCGCATTTCATAGTTGTTAGCAAATTGAACACCGAACAAGGACAAGGAATGTCGAATACAGAACGGCGCTCGAGCCAAGTTGGCGCTTTAATTTGTCAATTCTGTTGGCTCATTCTTCGTTGAATTGCTAAAACACTCTTTCGTTAATCGTTATCCGTTAATCGTTATCCGTTATCCGTTATCCGTAAAACGGCGCCAGATTTAGAACTAATGCAACTTTTAACTGCCCTCAATCTCCGCGGTCAGATAAACAAAGATCTGGAGACCACACTACACCCACGATTAATTCTACTTTGTCAACTTATGAATTATGTCTGATTCACCGGTTAGAAAAGAGTTAAAAATTGCCGGGTCACGACGACCACGAAGGAAGCACAAAGGTCACGATGAAAGTACTGCAATTCCGTCGTGGGCTTTGTGGATTCGTGGTGCACCCGATAGCCATCTGATAGCCATCGGGTTTGTGACCCACCGACATTACAACTTGACAAAGTAGAGTTAACGATTAACGATTACGAGACAACGGGTAACGAATAACGATTACCGCATCATTGTTAAGATCGTAGCCGCCACAAGCAACATCAGAAAATGATACCCGGTATTAATCCAGAATAATTTCCACGATGCTTTTTCCCACGCTACTCGACTGAGATCTCCGGGAAGGTAAAATCCCAACCATGTAAACACAGACGCATTCAGGATCTTTCCAATCGCTGGCATACTATCCATGCCGGGAACATATCCCCATGCAGCAATATTATGCGCAAACACGTACGCGAGTAGAAAATTTCCAATGACCATAATGGCCATTCCTCGCACCATCACACTGGCCGGAGGTTTCACAGACATGTCAAAGCCGAGTTCCTTTGCCCAGGCATTACCGAACAAGGGAGTGTACCATAAAAATCCTAAAATAAAGTTCGCTACGACTGCGACCAGAATCGCGAGTAGATTGATGTTTAGGTCTTGTTGTTCCATAGTTTAAGGTTTGAGGTTTGAGGTTGTGCCAGTAGGATGATTTTTCTATTTTCCTATTGCGAAAAATTGAACACTGAATATCGACTAGTGAATAAAGAACAGCGAAGTGTCTGTACGAGCATAGTTCGCACACTTCATCATCGTGCGAAACCTCAAACCTCAAACCTCAAACACTCAAACTTCAAACCTCAAACCTCACACACAAATCGTGCTCGAGCGAAACTTTAAACCTTAAACTTTTAACCTTGAACAAATTAAAATCACCGCCCCGGTGAAGACGAATCAAACGCCAACGTTATAATCCCCTTATACGCCTTGTTCGAATACTTCAAATGATAAAAATACATTCCCGAAGCCTCTCCTTCAGCGTACCATCGGAAATCACGGGAGGTGCTTTCGTAGACGGACTTACCCCAACGATTCAATATTATTATTCTCTCGAAAACGCCGCCACAATTGTCTCTTGGCAATATATTGATCAACTCTCCGGTAGCTTCGTCTTCTTTCACCATGGCAAAGAAATCGTTCCAGCTATCTCCGTTGGGCGTAACAAAGTTCGGTGGTAGAAATTCTTCCTCGCCGCTATCATGATCGCTGATATTGATATTAACGACGACCGTATCACCCTTTTGATTGAAACATTTGTCATCAATAACGCGGAAGGTAAATTTGTACTCGTTTTTAATTGCATCGCCGGTAAATATGCTGCACTCCGGCTTCCATGCAAACGTCGATTCAACGGTTCCCCTACCCTGTGCATCTTCAAATACGTACCCCGTTGGCTCTACATTGCCTTCTGCCTTTACGAGCTCAAGCTTCAGCCAGTCTGCCTGTGGTGAAACATCTCCATCATTGCCCAGTAGCCCAAGGGTGATTTCCTGCCCCAACAACACTGACATTGTGTTGTTTAACATCTGTATTTCACTGTTGGTATTCACCACCTGTAGTGTCGGCTGCAGGTTGTCGGGCGGATAAAGTTTTACCGTGACATCCAACGTATCGACATTATTGTACCTGCATTTGTTAACGTTATCAATCACAAGGAACTGAAATGTAAACTCGTCCTTTTCTTTCAGATTGACTTCATCACAGAAAATATTCCACGTAAATTTTGATTGAACAACGTTGTTCGCTCCTATCGACGGGAAACTGACGTTGTAATTATTGATATCAAAATCCTTTCCTTTTACGTGCAGCACGATATAGTCATTATCAGCATCAATTCCCTTTACATTAAAGGTCAGCGTCTCATTCACTTTTCGTTTTAATCCGGTCACAACCCGCTCAAACGGATCAGACGTAAGATCGGAATCAATGACAGGCGAATTATTCCCCGGTAGTTTCACCTTCAACTTAAAATTCATGTAATCGGGCTGGGCGAACGTACATTGATCCACATCATCCAACAGTACCTTAAATTCAAACTCGGTCTTACCCGAAAAATTGAAAACATCGCAGTGGGTATCCCACTCCAACTGTGCCTCATAAAGTCCCGCTTCACTTTTCACCTGCGTGAACTTCATACCATAATCCTCCAGTCGAAACCCAACGGGTATCACTCCGGCAAACAATGCATCACCATCATCATCGGCGCCTTTAATTGCCCAGGTCCTGACCTCTCCCTCATTAACTGTTTCGGCCACATCCGGCGTTGTGAAATAGGGAAGCGCATTGGGCGGCGGCTCGATATCGACCGTGATCCGCAACGTATCCGATAGCGGCAAACTGCATGCATCATCATAGGCTACCACAGCGATATCAAAAGGTCCCTGTACATAAGGACATTTATCAAAACAGACTTTGAAAGAAATCTTGCTGCCATTTACCAGTATGGCGGAAGAGATCTCGGGCAAAACATCGCTTACATTCTTCTTAAATCCGAGCGGAATCGCTTTAATCTTTACGTTCTCTGTAAAATTGTCATCCTGTTTTGAAGCATCCGGATCAGAAACAACCACTTCGATGCATCGCTGATCATCGGCAACGGTATTGCTGAACGTGACCTGCATATTTTCATCAAACTCTACACCACCTTCATCCAATTTCTTTCCCAGTATCTGCGGTGGTTCTGCACGGGGACATACATCGACCACCAGCATTTGAAAATCCCGCCTGACCTCACCGATCTTGACGCCATTCCGGTACTCATCGCACTTTACGGCAAAAACAAACAATCCTTGCATCGAGGGTGTAGCTGTTAGAAATCCCTCCGTACTGATCTTCAGATCGGGTTCTCCATCTATAATATTGGTAGCGCTGTAGGGAAAACGCCACTCGATCTGCGGATATGGCGCAGGTAGCAATGGCGGCAAAGCTGCAACGGTGTGGGTACTCATTGGAGG
>CAMLER010000607.1 GCA_946478915.1 uncultured Chryseolinea sp. | reverse complement strand
CCTTTCGTATGCTTTGTAAGCAGAATCAAATTCGTGTTCAGTTAATTTTTCATAGTCAGGGTATTTTGGTTCGTCGGGAAAATTTTCTGCCCACTTGATGAACCGGTAGGCATTCGATGTTTCATCTACGCGCGGATAAACGGCACGTTTGGCATCCGGCAAATATATTTCCGCCGTGGTATCGATCATACAATCCACGTACTGAACCAAGCGGGCGTAATCATAGGGAATTTCGCGCGCTTGGAGCTGTTCAATATAAAACGCAAGTTCTCCCTCCTCGTCTATTATCCAGCCAGTAGCCTTATCATTACGCTTTACATCTTTTACCGTAATTGAATATCCTCGGTCTTGGGAGGGTAATCCGCCGTACTCAATAAATCTTTTACCATCATAGTTTTTATAGGGTGTCCTTACAATCCAGAAATCGCGCTGTTTCACCTGATGAGGAAACTTTACAGAGAAGTCTGAAAATGAAATGCCATCTTGGATGGCTTTCCTAGTCAACTTGTTGGGCACTTCAACGACATGGGCGATTCCTTGTGGGAACGAAAAATAGGGATGGGAAAGATCGCATGATCGGAATTTCAGATTCAACGAATCTACAATAACCGAAAGCTTGTTCATGGTATGGTCATCATAAATGAGACCATTTGAGTGGATCGGGAATTCGTTGTATTGTCCATAGCAATGCCATGACACGAATACCAGGAGGTAGATGCAGCGGCGCATAAGGCTAGGTGTTTAACATGGTAATCCTTGTGAAAAAGAAAAGTCACTAACTGGATGCAGGATTGTGATGAATTCCATAAGCGTGACCCTGAATTTTTTATTAAACACTTGCCGGCATTGTCTGAGTGCATTGGTGATTTCATGGACATTTATACTAATACCATACACCTGACATTCAATATTGCCTCAAAAAGTAAACCTCACATACGGCACCGGGAAAAACGGCTGTTGATAAAGCGTTATTACCGAGTTGGTTCTTGGGTTGTAATTTTGCGCGAAAATATTTTTGGTGTTTGTCAGATTCTGAAGATCCAACGATGCCTCCAGGGTACTTCTGCGGAATTCCTGTCGGAACGACAATCTCAAGTCAATTCGGAAGTAGGCGTCTTGTTTTATACTAAAAGCTTCGCTTTCCTTGTAGACGGCTCTTCCACGCGCTTTTGACAATTCATAATCCAGTGGAGTGAGATAGGGCCCGCCGATGGTAGTAGCCTTTAAATTGAGAGAAAAAAACTTTCCACCCTTCAGCGCCCATTCTTTTCCAGCCAGCGCATTTACAACGTATCGGGTATTGTAAGCAGTGTTTCGTTCTATTCCATCGCTGCCTTCATATCTTGAATTAAAGAGCGACGTGGTTAACAGATAATAGTACCCATCGTTAAAGAATCGTTCCAGGGTAAGTTCAATACCATAATTACTGCCGACACCCCTGTTGACCAGACTATCGCGGTTCATAGGCCCAAAAGAAATACCTGTATTGATAGCTGAGAAAGATGAGGGATTTTGTTCTACTGGTACATTCTTCAGGGACTGATAATAGGCTTCAGCTTTCAACCTTGTTTTGTCAGAAATATTCCAATCATATGTGAATACAAAATGTTGACTCGTTGTGAAGCCGAGGTCGCTATTGGTAAGGGTGGAGCGATCTCCCTGGCGGGTTTGCACGTAGGAGGTTGTGATGTTCTGAGCCTGGTTGAAAATTCCATATCCCAAACTAAAAACGTGGATGCCGTCACCCGGAATATATTGCATACCCATGCGTGGTTCCACAGCCCATTGCTTATTGAGTTCATAATATTGGGCATGTACTCCTGTTTGTAACGATAAATGTTCGTTGAACCGGTGCTTCCATGTCGTGTGCATTTGGTATAAAACAGTTTTGTCCCTGATGTCTAGCCTTACCGTATCAGTCGAAACATTGGCAAAGAGATCGCGCTGATACAGATTCACATCCATCATATCTACAGTAACGCCGGAGGTGATCGTGTTCTTTCGATTGAATTTTGTTCGCGTTAAGAGACTGGCTGAGTATTTGGTCGTTGTAAAAGAAGCCTCATTCCACAGGTACCTTTCAGTCACAATGTTCTGAGCGTTGCGAACCAAAGAATCGTTTTTCAAATTCTCGTCGGTATGGCTGATGCCTGCGACAAAGCGGACAAAAGTCTTAGGGGAAAGTGTTCGTTCATATGCGATGCCGGCGATACCTGTTTTATAGCGCGGATGACTATCTACGTTTTCGCTTCCGTAAAGATTATTATCATCGTCGAGGTCCGCTTCGCTACCCAGTAAATCTATTTCACTGCTTCCACCCAAACCGAAAATGGTAAGCTTCCCATTGTTGTCGGACGGGAGCGTGACCTTAAAATTAAGATCCTGGTAAAGTGGAACGCTTGTTCCTGTACCAAATTCAATTCCCAATGCTTTGAAAAGACCAAGCGTCGAATATCTATAGTTTACCAGGTAGGAGGCTTTTGAGTTCTTTGAGAAAGGTCCCTCAGCACCAATTTCAAAACCGTTGAACCCTGCCTGCGCCATAAGCTCCGTTTTTTCGTCGTTCCCTTGTCGAAGCCTTATGTCGAATACCCCGGCCGTTGCATTTCCATATTGGGCAGGAAAAGCGCTGGTTATAAAGTCGGATTTGTCAATCGTGTTATTGTTGAGCATGCTCACGGGTCCGCCAGTACTGACCAAAGTGCCAAAGTGATTGGGATTGGGTATGTTCAATCCTTCCAGTTGCCACAACATCCCTGTAGGTGAATTTCCGCGCACTACAATATCGTTGCGTGCATCATTACCTCCGACAACGCCGGCAAAGTTGGCCGCCATGCGTGAAGGATCACCAATCGAACCCGCATAGCGCCGGGTATCATCCGTGTTGAACGACCTGCCGCTCACGATTGCCAACTCATTGTTTGTCGCTGTTTTGTCATCGTGGCTATCGGCAGTCACCGTAATTTCAGAGAGCTCGGTAACACTTTCCTGTAAGGCTATATCTAAAATCACTTCCTTACCCGCCGTTACCATCACATTTGAAATTGTTTGCGTTTCGTAACTGACATAGGACACAATTACAGTCTGGCGACCCAGCAGAACCTGCTCAATTCGGAAGTTTCCATCTATATCGGTTACGCTACCCAACAATCTTGCGCTATCGACCGGTATGCGAACCGATACGCCTGGAAGCGGGCTGCCGCTAACGGCGTCAACCACCCTTCCTCGCACGATTTGAGTTGACTGGGCAAAGCTTGAAACTGATTGGAATATTGAAATGATCAGGAATAGGATTTTAAAAAGTTGACTGGGTTTGAGCATAGCCTCGCAGAAATTTAATTTGCCCAAGCATACGTGGTGTTAGAAGTTAAGTTAGTAGAAAACCTAATTTTGTGGTCGCTGACGCAGTTTTGGGGTGAGTAGCAAGGTTTGGGGAGCG
>CAMLER010000606.1 GCA_946478915.1 uncultured Chryseolinea sp. | reverse complement strand
GCGAGTTGCTCTCCAGCAGAGCTCGCTTCCGCTTTGCCTATCAATTAAAATTAACGGGGCCTGACATATTAAAAAACTCATTATTGGTCGTGAGAGATTTGTTTTTCAACATAGAAGCTATCGGATCGAAGGACGCTCGAGCCAGGGGTGTGCGTGTTTCAAGGGTTAAAACTAAAAAACATTCAACACTCAACATTCAATATTCAACACTTATTGGCCTGTCTCCTCGCTTTTGCGTTCTTTTCCCTAAAAGGATAACCTACAATCCTGCCGACGAGCACCACCTTGAATGTTGAGTGTTGATTATTGAATGTTGAGTGTTTGGTTGCTGAATATCGAACACCGAACATTGAACAAGGAACACCGAAGGAGGCTCGATCCAGGGGTGTGCGTGTTTCAGGGGTTAAAACTAAAAAACATTCAACACTCAACATTCAATATTCAACGCTCGTTGGCCTGTCTCCTCGCTTTGCGTTCTTTTCCCTAAAAGGATAACCTACAATCCTGCCGACGAGCACCAACTTGAATGTTGAGTGTTGAATATTGAATGTTGAGTGTTTGTCGACAAAATAACTAATAACTAATAACGGATAACGAATAACGAATAACGAATAACTACTGCTGCATGTAGGCCATAAGCGATTTTCGAGCAGAGTTACGGACTTTATTCTGTAGCCATGGCGTCCAGCCCAAAAACAATCCATTGGTTCCAAGCGCCTGGCGGGACCACCTCCAGAAATCAAAGAAATCGTGATGACGGTATATCTTGCCATCTCTAAATTCGAAAACAGCATCAATAATATTATGAACCGGCCGTCCGGTTTTGGAGAATGTGTACCACGCCTCCCAATGGCATTTACCGGCAGAATCTGACGTATGCACGTTGCTAAATTCTATCTTCAGATCCTTGCCGCGCGTTAGCAACATCTGCCACATCGCTTTAACATCCTGGGACGATAGCGTACCGAATACCGGATCCGAAAACTCTGCATCCTCATGATATGCCTCTTGCATCCCACGGTAATTTAAAACCTGGAAATCCTTATAAAACTTCAAGATAAGTTGCTCATTCCTTTCCATCCAATTTCATTGTTCCGCACCTCAAACCTCAAACCTCAAACTTTAAACATTAAACTTTTAAAAGTTACACTCATCCAAATTACAATCTTTCTCCGTACCTTATTCAAGTGCTGGAAATCTAAATGGAAACCATATGAAAAGAATTGTACTTATTCTTTGGGCATCTCTGCTGGTCCATTCGGTTAATGGACAAAATTGGGACGTCGGTTCGGGCTTTAATTATGCACGACCCAACAGTGGCATGGGACGTAATATCGAACAGGGTTTTGGAATTTCGCTCGAAGGAGCGCGCGTTCTTAAGAATGCTCCTTTCACGGTAGGGGTTGAGTTTTCTTACAATGCATATGGACATGAAAAAACGAGGCAGCAGTATACTTTCGATGATGGATCGGTGACCGAGACCAACGTCATTGTGACCAACTCATTTTCAAACTTATTTCTAACCGGAAAATTCTTTCTTAGGAATTCGAAGTTGATTAATCCTTATTTGAGCGCCAAGGCAGGATACTCCTGGTACCGCACTAATCTTACCATCGAGGATCCGGAAGATATAGATGGATGCCAGCCTTTGGAGTCGGAGCGACTATTGATGGATGGGACGTTTGCGGCAAGTGGTGGAGGAGGAGTACGAATCGATTTTTCCGGCATTTTTAAAAAGGTCAAATCGAACATGTTGTTTTTTGACGTGAGTGCACATACTACGCAAGGCGGGAATGTTGAATATATGAATGTTCACGGACAAACAAATCACGGTACGCCTGAGCGCGACGTGATGGCGAGATTTATTAACAACCGAACGCAGGTCGTTCATGAACATCATGTTGGTCATGTGTATACCAGCGATGTCCAAATGATGGAGTACCGGATCGGAGTCATTTATCGGCCGGCATATCGTCAGTAATATTTGCTTTAAAATTCGGTGTAGTTTTCGCCCGGGTTTAAGGGCACCAGGTGTCCGTCAATTTTATTTTCACTTTTCATTCGCAAGAGAACGCGCAACGGTTCGCCTATTGGCTCGTCACTAATGTCAAATGTACCGTAATGCATGGGTATAAAAATTCTTGCATTGAGGTCGTGAAATGCCTTTACGGCATCCCTTGGTGACACATGGTTCGGATGCATAAACCACTCGGGCTTATAGGCTCCGATGCCGATCATGGTAACATCGATTTTTGGAAAGAGCGTTTTTACTTCAAGAAAATGACTTCCATAACCTGAATCACCGCTAAAGTATATAGTCTTATCAGGAGACTTAATGACGAAAGCTCCCCAAAGCCTGCTGTTGTCGTCGCTCAGTCCACGCTTTGACCAATGCCGGGAAGGGAGATAAAAAATTTCTATCTCTTTCAGTGTATTGTACTGTTGATACCACCCAGCCATCTGAATGGTTCGGTCACTGCTCCAGGGTCTAAGCAATGATTCCATATTCAGCCCTGTCACAATCTCCAGCGACGGATTCATTTTAACAAGATGCCGAACCGATTGTTCCTGGCAATGATCCCGATGATCATGAGATATGAGCAGGTAGTGTAAATCATTGAATACCTTGGGAGCAAAGGCATGTGGAGTGTATCGCTTTACAAAGTATATGTCATAAAATACAGGGTCGATCAGCATGTTTACACCATTGAGACGGACAAAGAAGCTTGCGTGCCCGAGCCAAATAATGCAATCCTTTTTATGGGATCTAAAGGAAAGATCGTTTGTTGGGTTCAAGCGAAAATTGTCGCGCTTTTTTTCCTGGCGTTGACCATTGGGTGTAAGCATCCATTTAAGTACATCGGACGTTTTAGGCAGGAAGGGAAATTCAATGTTGCGAAATCTATTTTTGCCATCAATGGGTGTCCCAGACCAACCGGATTTTATTGTTCTCAAGTCAGGATTTTGAAGGTGGTTCACGCGACAGTTAACTCATCAATGTTACATTCTCTTAACAAGTTGCGTGAAAAGACGTTCCAGCATTTCGTTTGCGTCGAGGCATAATCCGGGATGGACTTTTGACGTTTGAAGCATCGTACTCCGTTCTGCCGTCAGCCACCGGAATCGTTCCGCGATCGATAACTTCCCAATCGGACCCGCATCCTTTCCTCCCCGACATATTTTGTCAAAAGACTGAATGTGTTCTCTGACTTCTGCAAAGTCCAGTTTATCACAAAGAACTGCCAGTCGTACCTCGTCTAACTCATAAAGTGCTTTTAAAAATCTTTGACCACCACAGTACAGAATAATTCCTGCGTTGAGAAATTCTTCACGCTCAACATGCGGTACTATCCGAAGCACGGCGTATTCAAACAAGTGACGTTCTGGCATGTTGTGCTTCTTTTACAAAGGATTGTGAATTGGTCAGGCGCGCTTCTAAAAAAT
>CAMLER010000605.1 GCA_946478915.1 uncultured Chryseolinea sp. | reverse complement strand
CACCTGCCTGGCTGTCGGTGCTTGTGGCGTGATCTCAACCTTAACAGGAAACTCGAGAAATTCAGAGGAGAGTCTCTCTACACGTTCAGAGAATGTTGCTGAAAACAAAAGATTCTGTCGCTTGATCGGAACCACTTCCAGTATTTTTCTTAATTGTCCCATAAAGCCCATATCCATCATACGATCCGCTTCATCAAGGACTAATATTTTTATCTGTTTGGTAAAGAGTTCGCCCTTTTGATAAAGCTCCGTAAAACGGCCCGGTGTAGAGATGATGATGTCAACTCCCTGGCGCAACATTTCTATCTGGGTTTTTGGTCCGATACCCCCATATAGGGGAAGTATGCGCAAATCGGTGTACTTAGCGAGTTCCTCCGCATGTTCTGAAATCTGGAGGGTTAATTCTTTCGTTGGCGCCAGAATGACTGCCCTTGGAATATCGCCCTGGGCAAATTTCACCTTCATAATCAAAGGCAACAGGTAAGCTGCTGTTTTGCCGGTACCCGTCTGCGCAATGCCAATTACGTCTTGTCCCGCAAGAATTATGGGAATAGCTTTTTGCTGAATTTCAGTCGGGACAGTAAAGTTGAGCTCAGCTACAGCATTAAGAAGTTGCCTGTTCAGATCAAAACTTTCAAAGGAAGTGGTAGTTGGCACACTCTAGATTTATAATTTTACGACGATGGAAACAAAACTGATCGTTAACGCAAATATAGTCAATGAAGGGAAGGTCATTGAAGGCGATGTCCTTATTAAAGGAAATCATATTGACATTGTCGGAAAAGATCTTTCTTCAAGGAACGCTGGAGTAGTGGTCGACGCTAAGGGCCAATACCTTTTTCCGGGCGCAATCGATGATCAGGTACATTTTCGCGAACCGGGATTGACACATAAAGGAAATATCTACACAGAAGCCAGGGCAGCAGTTGCGGGAGGCGTAACGAGTTTTATGGAAATGCCGAACACCGTTCCACCGACATTTACGCAGGAATTACTGGAACAAAAGTACCAAAGAGCATCTCAGACGTCCCTGGCTAATTATTCATTCTTCATGGGTGCCGCCAACGACAATCTTGATGAGGTTATGAAGACGGATGTATCCAAAGTCTGTGGCCTAAAAATATTCATGGGTTCGTCAACGGGTAACCTACTGGTAGATGACCCGACCACTCTTGAATTATTTTTTTCGCGGTTCCCTTCCTTAATTGCTGCACATTGTGAAGATGAGCAAACCATTCGAAAAAATGCAGCAGCCTTTAAAGAGAGATATGGAGAAGATGTGCCGATCAATTGCCACCCGCTCATTCGCAGTGCAGAGGCTTGTTATATATCTTCGTCCTTTGCTGTTGGCCTGGCAAAAAAACATGGAACCCGGTTTCATATCCTGCACATATCCACAGCACGCGAAACATCTCTATTCGACAATTCCATTCCGCTGGAAGAAAAAAAGATCACGTCCGAAGCATGTATCCATCATCTGTGGTTTAATGACACGGATTACGACAAGCTGGGTACGCTAATAAAATGGAATCCGGCAGTAAAAACCCGCACTGATCAAAACGAAATCTTCCAAGCTTTGCTCGACGACAAAATCGACGTGATCGCAACAGACCATGCGCCTCATACATGGGACGAAAAACAAAACAAATATTTTAGCGCTCCTTCAGGTGGACCACTCGTGCAACATAGTCTGGTTGCGATGCTGGAGTTTTACCATCAGGGTAGGATATCCCTGGAAAAAATTGCCGAAAAGATGAGCCATAGCCCTTCTGTCGCCTTCCAGATAAAGGACCGCGGTTTTATCAGGGAAGGTTATTTTGCCGATCTGGTATTGGTTAATTTACAAGAACCTTGGACCGTGGATAAGAAGAACATCGAGGCCAAGTGCAAGTGGTCACCTTTTGAGGGCATCGAGTTCACGTCGAAAGTTAAAAAAACGTGGGTGTCGGGCCATTTGGCTTACGACGAGGGAAGCTTCGATGAAAGCCAAAAAGGAAAACGCCTTCACTTTAACAGAAAATGAATAAATTACCATTGAACCTCCGTTCAAAATTCCACGTTATTCGTTTTTGTTAATTCGGAGGCGCTATATACCTTTGTCACCCTATTCTTAGTAAGCCCAGGATTTCCGGCATTTTGCCGATGGGCACATGGTGGATGTAGTTCAGTTGGTTAGAACATCAGATTGTGATTCTGAGGGTCGTGGGTTCGAGTCCCATCATTCACCCCAAAAGCTCCTTATCGGAGCTTTTTGGTTTTAAGACTATTTGGTTTAAGGGCTAATTGGCAACTAGGCCGAAGGATTATCAAACCATCGGCACCAATGGAGTCGTATCCGTTTCCGGTGGATAATTGAAATATTTTGTTTGCAGTAATACGGGAGAACGTTGTTACGTTAAGTCAATGATATGATCAATCGCAGAATCGATGCCGAAATCACCTCGGCATCTTTAGCTAAAAAGTTGACTAGAGTCAACATTGTGATCAAAGTATTTTTCATTTATGTTTAATCTTATGATTGCGTGGCCCGAGTTTAAGAAACTGACTTTAGAGGAAAAAATTTCAACGCTGTACGAAAAAGGTACATTCGTTATGGCTATCCGCTATTACGGTTATAAGATTAATCTATACCTATTGGGCAATTATTATCTCGAAGTTTTTATTAATCATAAGCATACCCTTATAGAAAAAATTGTTCCATTGGATACGATGCATTCGAGGATGCAATTTTATTCCGATCAAATCAAACTTCCGGACGGTACACTGTAAGCAGAAGATTTTCGTGCATGCAAGGTCACGATGTGGTCCACGTACATCACCACTAAAGTAGGTGAGGAATAGGGAATAAGGTTTGCTGTCTATTACAGTACCTCACTTTTGTTTTTATGAAATGCGATTGGCCACCACGGAGGCACCGAGGACACAAAGGTTGCACAGAGATCTGTCTGCCATTCTAAAATACCTCCGTGAAGGCTCTGTGACCTCCGTGCCTCTGTGGTGAAATCCTCTCTCTCAAGCTTAACGAACACTCACAACATATCCTTCTTTTGGAACAAGCCGGCCAAATGGTTTTAGATCATATCCGTGTCTGGCAGCAATCTCCTCAAATGTTTCTTCGCCGTGCTCATCGACAGAGACAAGAAGTCCTCCGCTCGTTTGAGGATCGGCCAATACAACTTTCCTGCTTTCAGCAAGCGGACTTATTTTATTTCCGTAGCTCTCCCAGTTTCGAATAGTTCCACCGGGAATGCATTTTTTTTCAACATAGTCGCTGACAAAATCGAATCTGGGAATTTGATCGAATTCGATCCGTGCAGAGAGTCCACTGCCTTCACAAACTTCAACAAGGTGCCCTAATAAACCGAAGCCGGTTACGTCAGTCAACGCATTTACATAAGAAAGTTTCCCCAGCTCCTTGCCAATGGAATTTAATGCAAGCATGCTATCC
>CAMLER010000604.1 GCA_946478915.1 uncultured Chryseolinea sp. | reverse complement strand
TATAAGATGTTTTGAAGGAACGCAGAATGATCGCATTGAATATTTTGTATCGGATCCTGCAATCTATGATCCACAGGAAAATCACCTTTTAATGGTGCCGATACACCACATCTTTGGATCGGAGGAATTGAGTTCCAATTCACCATCAATACGCGAACGGTGCACCGAACCCTACGTGATGGTGAACGAAAGCGACGCTTCCGATCTAAATATCAAGGAGAGCGATCTACTATCATTTGACATCGACGGGCAGCAATATCGGCTGCCAGCGAAAATAAGCAGCGTGATGACCAAAGGGATGGCTGGACTGCCGTACGGACTGAAGGGTATGCCTTTCGTAGAATTACCGGAGTGGGCGATTCTAAAAAAAGAATGAGATGGAACAATCTACCATAAACCATTTGCTTGTTGTCGGTGGCGTCCTGGGGGGTCTTCTGATCGTGGCGCCAGGATTGATCTGGCTGGAAAGAAGACTATTGGCTTTGTGGCAAGATCGCTATGGACCTAACCGCGCGGGACCATTCGGGGTTCTGATTGTCCTGGCAGATACTATAAAACTATTTTTCAAAGAGGATTGGATTCCACCGTTTGCTGACAAAGTGGTTTTTGTGATGGCTCCTGCGATAGTGATGATTACCGTCTTCTTAAGTTTTATTATTGTTCCATTTGCGCCTGGCGTCATCGTTGCAGATCTCAACATTGGCATTCTCTTTTTCCTGGCCATGTCATCGATGGGTGCATATAGTATTATTTTGGGAGGATGGGCGTCCAATAACAAATACTCTCTGTTGGGAGCGATGAGAGGTGCGGCGCAAATGATTTCATACGAAGTTTTTATGGGTCTCGCACTTATGGGAACGGTGTTATTGGCAGACTCATTTAGTTTGGTCCAGATTGTTGAGGCTCAAAGAGGTCTGTGGTTTGTGGTTCCACAATTTGTCGGTTTCATTATCTTCTTTATTGCTGGCATTGCAGAAACACATCGACTTCCGTTTGATATACCCGAAGCCGAAAGTGAACTTGTTGCAGGATTTCACTCTGAATATTCGGGAATGAAGTTCGGGATGTTCTTTGTCGGCGAATACCTTGGGATTACGCTGATCTCCAGTCTTACGGTTTGTCTGTTCTTTGGAGGCTGGCTAGGACCTGACTTTCTTCCTCCGCTGGTTTGGTTTGTGCTGAAGACCTTCATATTTATCGCAGTCTTTATTCTTCTTCGCGCATCGCTACCACGTCCACGGTATGATCAACTTATGGAATTTGGTTGGAAGATTTTATTGCCGCTTACGCTAATCAATTTGATGATCACAGCGGGGATCGTGTTGGTGAGATTGGGAAATTAGAAGATTAGAAGATTGGAAAATTAGAAGATTGGAAGATTGGGTGTTAGTGAAACAGAATTAAATGGTTTGTTTATGTTTAGTATCATTCGTAGCATGTGGATCACGTTCATGCATATGTTTCATAAACGTGAGACAGTTCAGTATCCTGAGCAAAAGAATAAGCTCACTCCGCGGTGGCGTGGTCGAATTGTATTAACTCGCGACCCTGATATGGGCGAGCGATGTGTGGGATGCTACCTCTGCGCGGCTGCCTGTCCGGTGGATTGTATTTCGTTGCAGGCAACAGAGGACGAAACCGGGCGGAGGTATCCTGAATTTTTCCGTATCAATTTTTCCCGGTGCATCTTCTGTGGCTATTGCGAAGAAGCTTGTCCAACCTATGCAATCCAATTAATACCTGACTTTGAAATGGCTGAGTACGATCGACAAAACCTGGTATATGAAAAGAAAGACTTGTTGATAGATAGTCAGGGTAAATATCCTGGCTACAATTATTACAAGGTGGCGGGGATGGCAATTGGTGGCAAGGGGAAGGGCGAAGCGGAGAATGAATCAGAGCCGGTGGATGTGAGGAGTTTGTTGCCGTGACGTGGGGGATTGGATATAGGGTATAAGGTATAAGGTATAAGGTATACGGTATACGGTCGCAGCGGCCACTATTAACGGTTAACGGATAACGGTTAACGAATAACGATAACGGATAACAGATCATGGAAATAGCATTCTACATCTCTTCCGCAGTTGCAGTTATAGCTACGATTATGGTGATCATCAATCACAACCTCATTCATGCTCTGTTGTATTTAGTTGTTTCATTTTTGGCAGTTGCAGTTATCTTTTTTTTGTTAGGTGCGCCTTTCGTCGCAGCACTCGAAGTAATCATTTATGCGGGCGCGATCGTGGTGTTAATCATATTCGTCATCATGATGCTAAATCTGAAGGAAGAGGCTGTAGCTCAGGAGAAAAAGTGGCTACGAAGTGTCAATCTCGCAGGACCAGCAATATTATCTGCTATCCTGCTGGGGGAATTAATCTACATAATTAGTGGAGGTGCTTCGGAAACGCTGTCAACGCATGTAGTTGATGCAAAAGCTGTGGGCTTGTCGCTATATGGACCATATGTTATCGGGGTTGAACTCAGCGGAATTTTGCTCATGGCTGGGATTGTCGGAGCCTATCATCTCGGAAGACAGAAGAAAAAAATTGTTCATCGTTTTCTGGAGAGAATGGATGAGTAACAAGAAACAGTAATACATATAAGATAATTGCTGAATTGAATGAATCAGGTACCAATTGAAGCGGGACTAATATTAGCTGGGCTACTTTTCACTCTGGGCCTCATCAGCGTGTTGATAAGGCGGAATATAATCTTCATGCTTATTTCAGTGGAGATTATGTTAAATGCCGCTGGCCTGGCTTTTATTGTAGCAGGCGCAAAATGGTCACAGGCTGATGGCCAGGTGATGTTTATCTTCATACTTACGATGGCTGCCGCTGAAGTATCAGTAGGCCTGGCGTTGATCCTGCAGATCTATCACCAGCTTAAAACACTCGACAGCGACGCAGCTAACAAAATGAAAGGATAAAAACAGAATTCAAGTTGAAGTATTCAACGACCAACAAAAAATAAGATGCTAGACCTACTTTGGCTTATTCCTGCACTCCCCTGTCTCGGCGCTCTTACGTTAATATTACTCGGTAGAAAGATTTCCCGAAGGTTAGTTTCTGCGGTAGGTGCCGGAAGTGTCGGACTGTCTGCAATTTTAGTCATTCTTATCGGCATTGAATATACTTCAAATTCTACTGAAGCCTATCGCCAATTGTTATGGGAATGGATAAATGTAGCAGGCCTGGATCCAACGTTTGGGCTGCATCTTGATGCGCTGTCGCTCGTTTTTATTTTTGTTATCACTTTCGTGGGATTTCTTATCCATGTTTATTCGACGGAATTCATGGCTGAGGATGACGGCTTCGCAAGGTTCTTCACATACCTGAACCTCTTTGTTGCCTCCATGTTAATGCTTGTCCTGGCCGATAATCTCGTGCTTATGTACCTCGGATGGGAAGGTGTAGGTGTATGCAGCTACCTGCTCATTGGATTTTGG
>CAMLER010000603.1 GCA_946478915.1 uncultured Chryseolinea sp. | reverse complement strand
CTGTCGCTGTGATTGTGATAGCAGAACCCTGGGCAAATGTTGAATTGTTTGATGGTGCCGTTATTGCACCAACGGGCTGGGCATTTGCTGCCACGTTGCCATAAGGAACTGGTTTATATCCGGGGACCCAATCCTGTCCACCAAATTCGTAAGCTCCAATGTCAGGACTTCCAATACTACCATCAGTTATACCCGGAATAATAATTCCGGCGTTGATTGCTGGCGATCCGCCCTGCAGGCGAAAGTTCAATCCCCCTCCGCCGGTGCCTATGAACCCTGGGTTCGTTGTGTTGAGCAATGAGTTTGCAACATTTCCTGACGATGCACCCCAGTTCACAATTACGGGCGACCGATAGATATTATTCCTCTGCACATCATGAGGGAAGGTGATATAGGTTCTGTAAGAGCTCATAGCCGGGCTGAGGGTTCCAAAGGTATTGTTGTAGAAATTTATCGTGGTGTTGGTTTGCCGCTCATGATTCGTTACTTCGTGATAAACGTCGGAGTCTACACAGTTCCAAGTCACATTATGATGGACTGTACCTGGCCCGCTTGCCTGATCAAAATAAATTCCGGTTTGTATACCTCGGTCCGGACCAGTCGGAGCTGCGCCATCGTGTATCCAATTGTGGTGAAGTTTCAATCCTGTCAAATTACACTGTCCCCATGCGTAGGTAGCTCCAAGATCCCAGTTGGTCATTCCGAAACTCGACATGTCGTTGTAACTCACCTCGACATTGAGATGCTGGCCATTATTGAGGTATCCAAAGTCGACACATGATCGCCCGGTCCGGTAGAGCGTATTTCTAGTGATTACCTGGCCGCCGTCGCGCTCCCACAATGAAAAAGGCGCGCCCCAGTTTCCTTCATAACCAATATCATGTATCAGGTTATTTTCTGCTCTACAGTTGGCACCCAGCCACACTCCCATAGATGAGGCAATTTTCAGCTCACTGTTCTTGATGACGCTGTTGGGTCCGATTAGTTTAGTTCCCGTCATCCTTGCGTTACCGAATCCGGGCCAGCTTGGCAACTGATCAAGCACAGCATGGTTCATATAGGAAGCCCGGATGTTATCCAGAATTGTATTAGCACTTCCTCCATTCCCTGTCATGGGTTCGCATCCAATAAACCTTAATCCAGCGATAGTTATATTGGATTTATCCCGTAGGTCGAATCCCCAGTTTCTTGCCTTATACTCAACACCGGTAGGACTTCCTCCGCCTTCCTGCCAGAAGTACAAAGTTCCTGATTCATAATGCCATTCTTTTGCCTGCGTTAAGAGGCCAAGCTTTCCCGTTACATAATAGTATTTACGGAACCAAGGGTTATTGTCTGTTCCAGCATATGAAATGGTATTACCTGAATGAGAATTAATGTTTCTCATTTGTGTCATGAACCAACCTTCAACAATTACTTTTCCACCGGCCAAACCACCAGGCACCGAGGGTAAGCCATTGTCAGTAATGGAGGTATTCGTGAAAGATAATGTTGCACTTATCGGTCTCAGCTTTTTCTGATCCATCAAATCTTCGATGGCATTTAATTTAGGCCATCGAGCTTCGAACATCATTACCCCATCTTTAAAAACCTGATTGGCAAGCAAAGTTGTGTTACTAGTGATCGATGCATTATACCCGTTGACTGGCAACGCAATTGTTTTCTTGTAAATATTTCCATTGTGTACAGCCCACCCGCTGTTATCCACAACATTTAGACCGCTGATAATAACTGTAGCTCCATCGTCAGGTTGGTATGTTATCCGGTTTCCACTCGTCCCTGAATTTGCCGGTACAATGGTTTCGCGATATGTGCCAGATCGAATTTTGATCACATCCCCGGCAACCGCGACACCAGCAGCTTTTTGTATTGTAGCAAATGGTTGGGTAGATGTTCCGGGATTGTTGTCGGACGCTCCTGTTCCGCCCACAAAATAGTCTCGGGCGTAAGAATTCCAGACGACTACAATAAGAATTATCGACAAAATTATCCTCTTCACTACTATTGAGTTAAGATTGAAAAACAGTTAGGCGGATCGCAGAAAAAATGCAATTTATGTTTTTAAAAGGTCCCGTTACTTTGTTTTTTTTTTCTAATTTAGAGTACTCCGTAACGCCTTAGTAGACTGCAAAAAATCACTACTACCAATTCGAATGTAGTGTGAAGCATTGTAACGTTAGGCATTGAGGTCGATGGAATACCGTTATTATAGATAAATTGGAGTTAGGAGCGGCCACGGTTGTCTGAATTTGAGCCCTTCGGTTGATGTTGTATATAATGAATAAAATATGTCTAAAATATCTTACCTCGTCGGAAGTACCCTTCGTTATTTCAGCAGCAAAGGTTGCCCTTCATGCGGTGGTAATGACGTTGCAATTATCGATACAAAATATATTGTGACGCGGCTATTCAAATGCAAAAAATGTTTGCTGTTGTTCCGCCATCCGAAGGATAGTTCCGAATTCAATTTCAAGTTCTATCAAAAAAAATATAGCCAGAAAGGTTTAACAACGGACCTGCCGAGTGCCGAAGAATTAGAATCTCTTAAAGCGAATAATTTTAAGGGAAAAACAGCAGCGTTATACACTAAAATATTTTTGGAGCTCTTCAAAGACGTGGAACCTCAGAAAATCAAACTCGTCGACTATGGCTGTAGCTGGGGCTATCAAAGTTATCAGTTTTTAAAAAGCGGTTTTGATTGCAATAGTTTTGAAATATCCAGGCCAAGGGCAGAATTCGGAAATACACATTTAGGACTAGCAATTAAAACAGAAGAATCTGAGCTTCCATCAGCCAACGATATATTTTTTAGCTGCCACGTTATCGAGCATGTCCCATCACCAGGTAAGATGATCGAGTTTGGCTTAGACCACTTGCAACGTGGTGGCTATTTCGTGGCGGAGTGTCCCAATGGTTCGGATGCATTTAGAAAGAATAAGCCTGACTTATTCCATGTTTTATGGGGAATGGTTCATCCGAATATGCTAACTGCAGAGTACTACTCCAAAGTCTTTGAAAAACTACCCCATTTTATTACTACTTCACCTTTCGATAACATCATAGATGAGCTTCGCGGATGGGATGGCAAGAGTGGCCAAATCTTGGATCTAACCGGCAGTGAATTGCTTGTTGTTGCCAAAAAGGTCTAGTGTCCGGAGAAGTTTAACCTCGATCGGTGGGCTTAATGTAAATGGCGCACTTCATAATCGTGTATTGATTCACCTAGTGCGTGCGTATCGGAGGAAATCGGTCTGGACTTTTCGAATTGAATCACTTTTTTTATCGATGAATTCTTGCAAGAGGAGCCCGTCTACACACAGCCCTGATACTAATTTTTATCTCTTGAACATAATATCAATGGGCAATTCTAGCCCAAAAAGTCAAAAATTCGCGCGGGGTTGGGATTTTTTCTGCCCATCTTTCGCATATTGCGACCATATAATTCTTTA